>JBBAAF010000033.1:0-31890 GCA_041658425.1 Bacteroidales bacterium
TGCAGAACCAGACTCTACTTTGATGTCAGTGCATCATTGACGTTACGGTTTTCGCTGCACGGGGCAACGCTTAAATTTAAGGTTATTAGGCTTAGGGCCGTTTGGACACAAACTGCGGGACTCTACAATTTCCTGATCTTGATGTTTCTGAAACTGGTCATGCCGCCATGGTCCTGAAGTGCAATGAATCCCTCTTTGTATTTTCCGAATCCTTCGGCATCTTTCCATTTTGAATTATTTTTCAATTCAACCCATTCAGGGGTCCACATTTCGTATTCCACAACTTTACGATCGTTCAGCCAATGCTCAACATGAGCACCCTTAACAACTATTTTGGCTGTATTCCATTGATCCAGGGTTTTCACCTGACCGAATTTCGGAGCATGCATATCATAGTTTGAGCCGGAATTGTTTTTAGGGTGTGATTGCGGATAACCAACATCATCAAGTAACTGGTATTCCGGACCCGTCATGTAAACCGTCTCATATTGATCTGCCTCAACTACATGGAAGAAAATGCCCGAATTGCTGTTTTGAGCCACTTTCCACTCCAGATACAATTCAAAGTCCTTGAATTTTTCTTTCGTCACAATATCCCCGCCTTTCCCCTCAGGCAGTCCGAGTGCAATCATTGCCCCGTCTTCGATAGCCCATCCCTGTACTTTATCCATCTTATAACAACGCCATTCATCCATGGATTTACCATCGAACAGCAGTTGCCATCCTTCCTTCACCTCTTTCTGTGTCAATTGATTAAGGCCTTGACCAGACACAGATTTACCAATGAAAAGGGCAATCAGAACCAGTGCAGCAATAGAAACAAGTTTTTTCATGTTTTTTCGTTTTAAAGGGTTGAAATTACTTTCTTTCATCGATATTGTCAAACTGAATGAAACAAACAATGGATCCGTCAACCTTTTAAAGGATGGGAATACGTAATTTCTGTACTTTTACCTGAATAATCTGGAAACCATATGTCACTTTTCCATAACCTCTAACCATTTAACCTCTAACCATTTAACCATTCATGCGGGCACTCATTCAACGAGTAACTAAAGCAAGTGTCACCCTCGGGGGTGCTGATCGGTCGGCTATCGGGCCGGGGCTTCTGATTCTGATTGGGATCGAGGCAAATGATGGTGAAGAGGATATACTATGGTTGTGCAATAAAATTGCAGGCTTGCGGATTTTTGAAGACCCACAGGGAGTGATGAACCTGTCGGTGAAAGACATCAACGGAGAAGCCCTCGTCGTTTCTCAGTTTACCCTGCATGCGCGGGTGAAAAAAGGATTCAGGCCGTCGTACATCGATGCGGCACCTCCGGAAGTGAGCATTCCGCTGTATGAACAGTTCGTGAAATCGCTCGGTAAGGAACTCGAAAAGCCGGTTCAAACCGGAGAATTCGGTGTCATGATGCAAGTCGCCCTGGTTAACGATGGTCCGGTTACCATCTGGATCGATACAAAAAATAAACTATAGTCTATAAACCCTTAACTTATAAACTCCGCCTATGGAACTGATCAATGAATACCGGGAAAAATATGGCCCCGGCGACGATGACCGCTATACAGCATTTGTAACTCAGGAGATACTCGGTTCAATTCCGGAGGAGTTCTCATCGCCCGTACATTTGAAAAGGATTTTCAGCCTCATGGATCTCACTACTTTAAATCCGGAAGACAATAACGCTACTGCCCATAAATTTACTAATCTCCTGAACGCATTTCCGGAATCATTCCCGGATATGCCATCGGTGGCAGCAGTTTGCGTATACCCCCTTTTAGTGGAGGAAATCCGAAAATGTTTATTGGCACCTGGTGTTAAACTGGCTGCTGTTGGTGCCGGTTTTCCCTCCTCCCAAACCTTTCTGGCAATCAAGCTGGCCGAATGCGGATTACTCGTTAAAAAAGGTGCCGATGAAATTGATGTGGTCATTTCGGCAGGCCGTTTTCTGGGCGGAGAATACCTGGCAGTCCTCAATGAATTGATACTGATCCGTGAAGCAACATCCGGGGTAAAACTGAAGGTAATTCTGGAAACCGGACTGCTAAAATCGGCAGCCAATATCCGGTTAGCCAGTTTAATTGCCATGGAGGCAGGAGCAGATTTCATAAAAACTTCCACCGGTAAAATTCAGGTTTCAGCAACCCCGGAAGCGGTAAATGTGATGGCAAAGGCAATCCGGGATTATTATGCGCTTACCGGGAAAGTTGTTGGAATAAAACCAGCCGGGGGGATTGTTGAAGTAGGTGACGCAATAACTTATTATTACATGATTTCCAAACTATTGGGTGATGAATGGCTCCGCCCGGAACGCTTCAGGATTGGCGCCAGCCGGCTTGCCAATAACCTCCTGACCATAATCATGGATCACGAGGTGCGTTATTTCTGAGCCCTAAACTTGACTAAAATCATATAACAGGTTGACTAATATTATCTTTTATACAGCAAAACATTTATATATTTGCATAATGAAGTAAATACCTGAAAATGATGAATCTGCTGGAATTAAAACCAGAACAATTGGAAAAGGCAGCCAATATGCTTAAAGCAATCGCACATCCGGTTAGGATTGCTATTCTCAATCTGTTGGAAGATGGCCAGAAACTGACCGTCACTGAAATTCATGAAAAACTGAATATAGAGCAATCGACCACCAGCCATCATTTGGGTATCCTGAAAGACAAAGATATTCTGGCCAGTAAACGTAACGGGAAAAATACCTATTACTTTCTTAAGCACGACCAGTTGAGTAAGGTTGTTGATTGTATCAGTAAATGTACCTGTGGGAATTAAGCTATGTCAATAGTCAGGGTTACAAAGATTTTCCGTTTTGAAATGGCCCATGCCCTTTGGGGTTACGACGGGCTCTGTAAAAACATTCACGGTCATTCGTATGTTCTTAAGGTTACCGTTAGCGGGACACCGATAGAGGATCAGGGAGACAAAAAACTGGGGATGGTTATCGATTTTGGAGATCTCAAGGGCGTGGTTAATAAATACATTGTAGATGTTTTTGACCACAGCCTGATACTCAATGAGAAAGCTCCGGTTGATAAATTCACCGATGTGAAGGATATGTTCGATCGCAAAACCTGGTTCGATTTCCAGCCTACCGCAGAAAACCTCGTGATCTACTTTGCTGATATCCTTCAGGCCCAGCTCCCTTTAAATATACGGCTGCATTCGATCCAACTGTATGAAACAGTGAACAGCTACGCCGAGTGGTTTGCCGAGGATCAGATTTGAGATTCGAATCTCTAAATTCATTCTTGTGCCTTGAGCTATAAACTATTAACCTTAAATTGATCAGAAATACAATGAGCGATAACCGCCTATATCTCCTTGATGCCTACGCTCTGATCTATCGTTCTTATTTCGCGTTTATCAAGAATCCAAGAATAAATTCGAAAGGGCTGAATACTTCGGCTGCGTTCGGTTTTACGCTTACCCTGGAGGAACTGCTGCGAAAGGAGAATCCTTCACATATTGCTGTTGTTTTTGATACTCAGGCACCCACCTTCCGGCATGTCATGTATGATGCCTATAAAGCCAACCGGCCTCCAATGCCCGAAAATCTTAGAACTGCTGTACCCTATATCCGCAAAATCATTGCAGCATTCAATATCCCGATTCTGGAGCTCGATGGTTACGAAGCTGATGATGTTGTGGGCACGCTGGCTAAAAAGGCAGAAAAAGCGGGTTATAACGTCTTTATGATGACTCCCGACAAAGACTACACCCAACTCGTAAGCGAGCATATTCGGATACTTAAACCGCGCCGTACAGGGTTAGATGTGGAAATACTCGGTCCTGAGGAGGTGTGCCGGGATTTTGAGATTGAACGGCCTGAACAGGTGATCGACATCCTCGCTCTATGGGGTGATGCTTCCGATAATATTCCCGGTGCCCCCGGAATAGGCGAAAAATCTGCAAAAGATCTGATTGGCCGCTTCGGCTCGATCCAAAACCTGTATGAAAATCTCGATAAGATCAAGCCCAAGCAAAAGGAATCCCTTGAAGTGAACCGGGCACAGGTATTCAGAGCCCGCGAACTGGTTACTATCTGTACCGATGTGCCGGTGGATTTTGTTCCTGAACACACCATCCGCAAAGCACCGGATGAACGTGCCCTGCGGGTCATTTTTGAAGAACTCGAATTCCGGAACCTGTTAAACAAGGTGATTCCCGGAAGTAGCCCCGGAGATCTCTTTAGCCAGATTATACCCCCATCTCCACAGCAGGGATCATTGTTTGAGGTCCGGGAAATCCCGGAAACGGCACTCCCTGGTACGGATATCCAATCGGCTGAACACCATTATCAGCTGATCACCGGATTGGCCGAAATCGAAATCCTGGCCAGGGAACTTTCTGCTCAGCCATCATTTTGTTTTGATACCGAAACAACCGGATTAGATGCTCTAAAGGCTGAACTTGTCGGTTTGGCAATCTCATTTGAAGCGAAAAAAGCCTGGTATATCATCTTTCCTGAAAATCACGATGAAACCGTCAGATTGCTTGAACCCATCAAGCCGTTGCTTGAGAATCAGACCATTCTTAAGATCGGCCAGAATATCAAATATGACCTCCAGGTGCTGGCCAATTATGGGATCAACATCAGGGGACCTCTTTTTGATACCATGATCGCTCATTATTTGCTGAATCAGGATGAGCGCCATAATCTGAACTTTCTGGCTGATAAATACCTGAAATACAAGATGGTTCCGATCGAGAACCTGATTGGCGAAAAAGGAAAGGACCAGCGAAGCATGCGTTCCGTTGATCCGGAAATTCAAAAGGAATATGCAGGCGAAGATGCAGATATCACCTTCCGGCTGAAACCGATTCTCGAAGATACATTAATCCAGAACGGGTTGATGAAACTGTTCACCGATGTTGAAATGCCGCTCATCCCCGTTCTTGCAGCAATGGAACGATCAGGAATCAGGGTCGATACGCTCACTTTAGCCGATATTTCGCTGGGCTTATCCGAAGAAATTCAGGAGCTCGAAAAGGAGATTATCGGTTTGGCTGGAATTTCTTTCAATGTTGCATCTCCGAAACAACTTGGTGAAGTACTGTTTGTTCACCTGAAAATCGATGATCAGGCACGAAAAACCAAGTCGCAGCAATACTCTACCAGCGAAGATGTTCTCGCGCGGCTTGCCAACCGGCATCCGATAATAGAAAAGGTTCTTGAATTCCGGGGACTGACCAAGCTGCTGAATACCTATATCGAAACGCTTCCTGAATTGATTGATCCGGCAACCGGTAAAATTCATTCTCATTTTAATCAGGCGATCACCGCTACCGGCCGGCTGAGTTCCATCAACCCAAACCTCCAGAATATTCCTATCCGCGAGGCGCGGGGCCGCGAAATACGGAAAGCCTTTGTTCCATCCCAGAGCACCTATACTCTGCTGTCGGCCGACTATTCTCAGATCGAATTGAGGATCATGGCCCATTTCAGCCGCGATGAAAACATGATTGCCGCATTCAACCGTTGTGAGGATATTCATACCGCTACAGCTGCCCTGATTCACAGGATTAGCACCGATCAGGTAACCCGCGAAATGCGTTCGAAAGCCAAAGTGGCCAATTTTGGCATTATTTATGGAATATCCAGCTTTGGACTGTCGCAGCGTCTGAATATTTCCCGGAATGAAGCCAAAGAGTTGATTGATGGCTATTTCCGGTCGTATCCCGGCATAAAGATTTATATGGATGATGCTATCCTTCAGGCCCGGGAAAAAGGATTCGTCACAACCATTATGGGCCGTAAAAGATATCTCCCCGACATTCTTTCCGAAAATCAGGTTGTCCGGGGAAATGCAGAACGCAATGCCATCAATTCCCCTATCCAGGGTTCAGCCGCTGATATTATCAAACTCGCGATGATCCGGATTGATCGGGAACTCCGTAAGAAACAACTGCGCAGCCAGTTGGTGCTACAGGTTCATGACGAACTCAATTTTGATGTATATATCCCTGAACTTAATCAGGTTAAGGAGATTGTCCGACATGAAATGGAACACGCTTTACAGTTGAGGGTCCCCCTGGTGATCGATTTAGGCGAAGGTAAAAACTGGCTGGAGGCGCATGGATGACCCAACCGGGCATAACGGGAATTATTCTGGCCGGCGGTGAAAGCCGACGGATGGGAACCCTGAAACCATTGATATATTATAGGGGAAAACCGCTGATTAACTGGATTTTCGACGCTTTCCTTCCCATCTGCTCAGATATAATAATCATTGCCAATTCAGGTGACTATTCTGCTCTGGCTGCTTCGGTTTATCCGGATAATTATCCCGGAAACGGACCGGCAGCGGGAATCGAGGCCGGACTTAGCCATTGCCAAACAGACCTGGCCCTGATCAGCTCCTGCGATACGCCAAATCTCTCTACTGATTTTTTTAAACACCTTCTCCAAAACAATAACGGATTTGAAATCTCGATCGCTGCCCATGATGGTATAAATGAGCCGCTTATCGGGGTCTATTCCCGATCGGTCCACCCCGTTTTCAGGGATGCGATTCTCTCAGGCGACCCTCATCCGCCCAGAATTATCAGGCAATGCAAATGGCAGGAAGTATCGATCAATTCCGGTCTCAACTTCTACCGGTTGAATTTGTTTTTAAATTTGAACACTCCTTTGGACTTAAAAAGATAAATAATGGCGACTGTTAATGTGATCTATTTCGGGTCTGTTATGGATATAACCGGAATCAATTCGGAAAAGATTGATTCCCCGGAAACACTTAATGAATTGAACGAATTGCTGATTTCCCGGTTTCCTGGGTTATCAGTTATCAGTTATCGGTTATCGGTTAACAGACAACTGATAACCGATAACCGACAACTGGTTGACGGTGATGAGATTGCTCTACTGCCACCATTTGCAGGAGGATAAATAATGCATACCTCTAAGTACCTGATTGAAGGGCCGATACCAGCCGCATTCGTCAGCAGGGAGATATCAGACCATCATTCAAAAACATCTGCAGGAGCTCATGCGTTCTTTCTGGGCCAGGTACGGGATGATCAGGTTGATGGAAAGAGAGTTACGGGTATTGAGTATTCAGCTTACGACACCATGGTGGACACTGTTGTTCAGGCCATTAAGGATCAGCTTTTTGAGAAATTTTCTGATCTGATTTGCCTTCATATTCATCATAGCACCGGCCTGGTTCAAAGCGGTGAAATTTCCCTGGTGGTAATGGTTTCTTCGGGCCATCGTAAACAATCGTTTGCCGCACTCGAAAAATGTGTGGAGCTGATCAAAGAAAAACTGCCGGTCTGGAAAAAGGAGTTTTTTGCCGATGGCACCAGCCGCTGGATTCAATAAACCGCTACCGGTTTAGCTTTTTCCGGTATTCATCGGGCATGGCGAGCAAAGCCTGAGCTTGTGTCAACCCATTATCATCACGCAGCATATATTTCATCCGTCCTTTCTGATAATAATACCGGCCGATGATCTCATCTGCCAGCATGGTCCGGATCTCCGGCTTGAAGGATTGCAGGTCCTTATCCAGGTTATGCGACAGTTTTGTTCGAAGTTCTTCGAGAGTAGCCTGTGACTGATCATAATATTTTTCCTTTTTTGCTGATTTGATCAGATTATCCAGGGCATCTTCACTGGCCGTTTCATAGGTGAATTTTTCGCTTACCAGGAATTCCCTGAATTCCTGGTAATCAGTATCTGTAAGGTCGAAAGAGGCGGGAGGGACAATTTGTTCGTGAGTATTCCGGTACCGTGTGGCATAATCAAATATCATATTTTGATAGATCAGATTAGTGGTCATTCCGCTCAGAAGCTGGGGCTCAACCAACAGATCCGGAAGAATTCCGCCCCCATCTTTAATAATCCGGCCGGTTTTTGTGCGAAATTCAGATACCAGTGAATCAGGAACATGGCCGACACTGCCATCGGCTCTTCGGTTGGTGTAATCCAACGCCTGGATACACCGTCCGCTCGGGATATAATACTTGGCTGTCGTAAGTTTAATTTTAACATTATAGCTCAGGTCGCGTGTTGTTTGCACCAATCCTTTTCCAAAAGTCCGTTGGCCGATGATCAATCCCCGGTCAAGGTCCTGCATAGCCCCGGCAATAATCTCAGCCGCAGAAGCGGATCCCGAATTCACCAGTACAGCAATCGGAATGACTGTGTCGATTGGCTCAAACCGGCAGGAATAGGTTGCTTCCCACATCTTTGATTTTCCGCGCGTGCTGACGATTTCCTGTCCCCTGGAAACAAAAAGGTTCATAATATCAACCGCTTCAAACAGTAAGCCGCCCGGGTTATTACGCAAATCCAGCACGAGACCCTTAACTCCTTGCCCTTTAAGACTTAACACAGCCTGCTTGACTTCTCCGCTGGCTCCTTCGGTGAAACCCGATAAACGGATATAACCGCTGCCATCAGACAGTTTAGCGAAGTAGGGCACGTTTTCAAAACGAATTTTTTCCCGCACCAGGTTAACCGTAATTTGTCCCTTAACCAGCGGCCTTTCAACCGTAAGTTTTACTGTAGTGCCAATATTTCCCTTCATCATAGGGCTTATCTCGGCTGTGGTTTTACCGGTTACCGGCCTGTCATCCACTTTCACTATGCGGTCGCCAGCTCTCAGCCCTGCCTTTTGCGCCGGGGAACCCTCGTAGGGATCAGTGATATAAGCACCTATACTATCCTGACCGATCAAGGCTCCTACTCCACCATACTCACCGGTGGTCATCAGCTGGATATCTTCAATCTGAGATTCAGGTATGTAAACCGTATATGGATCCAATGTTTTCATTATCTGATCGATACCGGTTTTAATGAGCTTAGCCGGATCGGTTTCATCTACATAGTACAATTCCAATTCCCTGAGCAGGGAATGGAAAATATCAAGGTTTTTCGACCATTCAAATTCCTTGTCATATGCACTGGTAAACAGAATCGGTGAAACCAGCAATAAACCGGTTAAAAACAAGCTCTTAACTATCTTTTTCATACTATTTTTTTCTAAGGTACCGGATCATATCCATGCCCACCCCATGGGTGGCAACGCAGAAATCTTTTAATTCCCAAATAACTGCCCTTAAAGGGTCCATGCTTTTTAACTGCTTCAATATAAAATTGCGAGCAGGTTGGTGTATAACGGCAGGAAGGTCGTAAATAGGGTGAAATTGCCTGCTGATAAAATCGGATCAGTACTATCATCAACCAACCAATAGCTCTCTTAATCCAAATCCAAATTGGTTTCATTGCACATTTTCGGTGGTGACGACTTCATGTAAACGAAGCATGATCTGTTGCATCCTTATGTCAATTTCACTGAAAGGAAGGACTTCATTGGCCCCGTAAACCATGAGAATATAGAGCGATTTGCCTTCTTTAGCCAGGCAAGCGTGCAGTTCCGATTTGTGGAGCCTCCATGATTCACGAAATCTTCTCTTGATCAGGTTCCTGGTTACGGCATGTTTAAATTGCTTTTTTCTCACCGAAATCGCAACCTGCACAGGTACCGAATCCTGATCCGGCTCTTTCAGGAGATAGATCACGCGGAACGGATAAATAAAAAAACTCTTCCCCTGCGCCAATAATGCATCGAACCTTCGTTTCAAACAAAGGTGTTCCTTCTTTGGAAAAGAGAGGTCCATGAATTATTTTCCCGATTTCTTGCACAAATCGCTGAGAAACTTATCCAAAGCCATTGTCATCGAAGGAAATTCAGGTGACGGCACTTTAAGGTCAATCCGGAGACCGGCTTTCTCGGCTGCTTTTGCCGTGTTTGGGCCAAAAGTTCCGATACACGTTTCACTCTGAACAAATTCCGGAAAATTTGTGAATAAAGAATCGATACCCGCAGGACTATAAAAAACAAGCATATCAAAATCCTTTAGATTCAGATGCGACACCTCCGAACTCAGGGTTTTGTAGAAAAACGCCTTGGTAAAAGTCAGATTATGCTGCGTCAGCAATGCCGGTATTTCATCGTTATGAACCGTCGAGGTCGGTACCAGGTACTTTTCCTCCTTGTGCTTAACCAGGATATCCACGAGATCTTCCATTGTTTTTAGCCCGTAAAAAATCTTCCGCTTACGGTAAACAATATACTTCTGCAGATATACCGCAATCGATTCCGAGGTACAAAAATATTTCATCGTATCGGGAACCTGTATCCGCAGTTCTTCACAAATCCTGAAAAAATGATCAATAGCTGTCCTGCTGTTAAAAATCACAGCCGAATAATCCAGGATATTGATCCTGCTGGCCCTGAAATCTTTCGAAGATATCCCTTCTATACGGATAAACTGGAAAAAATCCAGTACCACCTTGTACTTGTCAGCCACCTCGAAATAGGGTGATTTTTCAGTGGTAGGTTGCGGTTGGGAGATAAGTATTCTCTTAATCTTCAAGTTTTTATGACTTTAGTTGATATAGAAAAAATCGTTCTCACCATCCTTCCGTTATGGACTGTATTACCCACCACAATGGAAGAATTTCAAGGGTACAAAGGTATAAAAACATATAAAATATTGATATACGGTAAGATTTCAATAATTCCAATTCCCTGATAATTGTGTAAAGGACCCATGGAATAAGGGTGAACCAAAGAATTATCAGAACCAAAATTTTCACGATTCCGGTTGTAAAAGGGAGAATCAGAGAGGGGATCAGGATAAAAGTACCCAGGTTTTCAAACTGCAGCAGCCAAACCTGATTAAAGCGGAGGGCTATTTCATTTTGTTCAAATGAATATCCAAACAGATAAACCACCAGGATTCTTCCTCCGAAATAAATAAACACAGCCGTTAATACCCCCAGATAGTGCAGGCTTGGATTAACAAAGATCAACTCTGGCTTAAAATAGCCTATCTGTTCATAAACTATCATGGCGATGCAAAACAGTGGAACAAGGTTTAACAGAAATCCGCCCCTGTTAAAAAGCACATTCTTTTCCTCAATCAACTTAGCCGCTTCGTACCGGTTAAAAAAGGCATGAGCTATCCGGGTATGGTAACGGGGAAAAAGTATCCTGCTGATGATAAATAAGATGGAAACAAGGCAAACTACGGCCATTACCCAATCGGTTTCAGGAACAGTTCGTATTAACGGTTTCAGAAAGGAATCATTCATACCCTGCAAAAGTAAGTCGTTCTGATTTTAATCCGACACTTTTTGATAATAATCAGCGATAATCTTTGCTTTAGCTGGTCCAACTACCTCTGAAAGCTTGCCAAAACCGGCTTCTTTTAATTCCGTGATTGAATCAAAATGTGACAGGAGTTTTGTCCGGGTTTGCTCGCCAATACCTGCAATCTGATCCAATTCGGATACCGCCATTGATTTTTCCCTTCTACGTCGATGGTGGCCTATTCCAAACCGATGGGCCTCATTCCTCATTTGCTGAATTAATCGAAGACTTTCCGATTTCTTATCCAGGTATAATGGAACCGAATCCCCGGGGAAGTAAATCTCCTCAAGCCGTTTGGCAATGCCAACCAAAGCTATTTTATGCCTTAGTCCCAGTCTTTCAATACTTTTCATGGCCGAATGCAACTGTCCTTTTCCTCCGTCGACTATGATCAGCTGAGGCAGGTCGAGTCCTTCGTCAAGCATTCTTTTGTACCTTCGATAAACTACCTCTTCCATGGAGGCAAAGTCATCAGGTCCGGTTACGGTTTTTATGTTGAAATGCCGGTAGTCATTTTTACTGGGAAGTGCATTCCGGAAAACGATACACGCTGCTACAGGATTAGTCCCCTGGATATTAGAGTTATCGAAGCATTCGATATGCACCGGAAGATCACTAAGCCTGAGATCATTCTGCAAGGTTTCAAGTTTTCTGGTGACTCCTGAAATGCTGATATGCTTGACCTGCTGTTTCTGCCGGTCCATCTTAAAATACCTGGCATTCCGGGTGGAAAGGTCGAGTAAGGCCCGCTTGTCTCCCTTTTGTGGTACGGTGATGGTCAGATTTTCAAGGGGATATTCCAGATTAAACGGAACAATAATCTCCGGAGCATCACTCTGGATACGCTGCCGCATCTCGATGATCGCAAACAGAAGCAGCTCATCGTCTGTTTCATCCAGCCGTTTCTTCAACTCCATTGAATGGGTCTGCACTAACGCTCCATCCACCACTTTCATGAAATTCACATACCCTGCCCGTTCGTCCGAAACAACGGAAAATACATCGACATGCCTGATTTTTGTGTTCACAACGGTTGATTTACTCTGGAATTGTTCCAGGAGGCCGATTCTCTCTTTCAATTGAGCTGCCCGTTCGAACTCATAATTAGTTGCCAGGCGGTGCATATCTTCGGTCAGTATCCGAATAACTCCCTGGGTATTTCCTTTCAGTATTTTCCCGATCTGGTCAATCTGGCTCAGATAATCCTGCTCTTCCTGTAAACCGATACAGGGCCCTAAACAGTTTCCGATATGATATTCGAGGCAGACTTTGAATTTGCCAGACTTGATATTTTCATCCGTAAGGTTAAGATTACAGGTCCGTATTTTATAGATATTTCTGATCAGGTCGATCAGATTTTTCCAAATTTTTCCGGAAGTGTAAGGGCCAAAATACTTCGACCCGTCCCTGGTAACTTTCCGGGTTGTAAAAACCCTGGGAAAGGGTTCATTCGAGATGCAGATCCATGGAAAGGTTTTATCGTCCTTCAGGAGAACGTTGTATCTGGGTAAATGTCGCTTAATCAGGTTATTTTCAAGGAGTAACGCATCACTTTCCGTATCAACAACCAAGTGATTAATGCTGCTGATTTTACGGATAAGTACTGCAAGTTTAGCGTTATCCGGAGCTTTCTGAAAATACGAAGAGACCCTCTTCTTCAGGTTCTTCGCTTTTCCAATGTAAATGATGTGATCCTCATCATTGATAAACTGATAGATACCTGGCTTTTCGGGAAGCGACCGGACACTGTCGAGCAGGGATTCCGGAGGATTGAATGATTCGTAACGGGTAGCCATTTTAATCAGCTTTCAGATCTGTGAATTCAAAAGTATCACAATTAAACAATCCTTTGTCGCCGATTTTCAGGTGCGGGATCACCAGCAGGGCCATAAAGGAGAGCGTCATAAACGGAGCTTTCAAAGTAGAACCCAATCCGTTGACAAAACCGGTTAGCTCTGCATATCGGGAACCCACCTCACCGGCATCATCCGGACTCATCAGGCCCGCTATCGGAAGCGGAAGAATTTCGGAAATTCCTGATTGGGTTGCCACGATGCCTCCTTTATGAAAAATGATCTGGTTAATGGCTTCTGCTATCTCCGCATCTGAAGTTCCCACAGCAATAATATTGTGACTGTCATGGGCAATACTGGATGCCATGGCGCCCTTTTTAATTCCAAAGCCGGATATCCAGCCAACTGATGGTTTTGCCGGCATATAGCGATTCAGTACTACGATTTTTAATATATCCTGCTTTAGATCGACCTCTACAGCTCCATGTTTTGCAACCAGATGTGCGGTTTCTGATCCTGTGATTAACTCACCATCCCATGCGCGGATAATCCGATATAAGCCGGTTTGTCCCTTGATCGCCAGATCAGCAGGAATGACCGGCAGGGCGTGAAAAGCATTCAGCAGGTCCACCGGCAGCAGGTCCACCTCCACCTTGCCATCCCGGAAAAGCGGTTCCCCGTTAATATAGGTCGCAATTACCTGAAAAGGATCTACCCCGTCGGCAATGATAAAATCTGCCTGGTCACCAGGTCTAAGCATTCCTGCCTGAAGCTGATAATGGTTAACCGGGTTAATGCTGGCTGCCCGGTAAAGATTAAAAAAGTTAACTCCTGCAGCCACACCCCTGCGGATCAACCGATCGATGTGGCCATTCATCAGGTCATCGGGATGATAATCATCGGTGCATAACATAACCATTCCCGGATATTTATCGATCAGTTGATACAGTTGATCGAAATTCCTGGCGGAACTACCCTCCCTGATCAGCACCTTCATTCCCTTAGAAATCTTTTCTTCTGCCTCGGACATGGAAGAACACTCATGATCGGTATGAATTCCGGCCTGAATGTAAGTATCCAAAGGTACACCGGATAAACCAGGAGCGTGTCCATCAACCGGTTTTCCGAACCTTTTTGCCAGACTGATTTTTCCCATTACATCGGCGTCGCCTGCCAATACTCCCGGGTAGTTCATTATTTCGCCCAGGGCAACGACCTTGTTTTCCGCAAACAATTGCGTGAGATTTTCAGCTTTGAGAATGGCTCCGGCCGACTCCAACGAGGTAGCGGGCACACAGGACGGAGCAGTAAAATGAATTTTAATACAAGCCTTTTCAGCATCTTTTATCATCAATCCGATGCCGTCCAAACCAAGCACATTGGCAATCTCATGCGGATCCGAGACGGTTGCGACGGTACCAAACCGGATTGCCTGTTTTGCAAATCGTGATGGCATAAGCATAGAGCTTTCAATGTGAACATGCGAATCAACCAGCCCGGGTAAAATCACAGGCCGGGCTAGCTCACGCTCTTCCCAGGTTAAACGTTTGCCGCCGGTTTCACGAATCTTCTCTACTCTGCCCTCCTCAATGGTTAATTGGCCGAAATAGAAATTTTGCCGGTCAAAGTCGGCAAACCAACCGTTTAATTGAAAAGGCCTCATAATTTAACATGCTGATTTTATGTACTATTAAAACCCCTTATACAAATTTAAGCTTGATGTTCCACGTGGAACATTTTATCTACCCAGTAAAACTAATAGAACACTTATATCAGCAGGACTTATTCCTGGGATTCTGCTGGCTTGTGCTATTGTTTCTGGTCTTATTGTCGAAAGTTTTTGTCGAGCTTCCATGGTTAAACCCATTATCTCATCGTACTTTAACCAATCTGGCAATTTCAAATACTCCAGTCGCTTAATCTTTTCCGCAATGGTTTTTTCACGCTCGATATAACCACTGTATTTGATCAGGATCTCTGCTCCTTCTATGATCTCCGCCTGCCATTCCGTGAACTCATCAACCAGAGTTTTCAGGTCGCCCAGCTTGCTAACCAGCTCGGTAATGGTTATCTGCGGCCGTGCAACCAATTCCCTGATCTTAACTTTTTGCCTGATCTGAGCAGAGCCAAGCTCTTCCAGTTTGGTATTGATTTCATCCGGACTTACCGACTTTGATTCCAGAAAATCAATAAGCCTCTTGGTTCCTGACTGCTTCTTCCCGTAAACTTTCAATCTATCGTCCTTCGCCAAACCGATCGCATGACTAATGGGCGTGAGCCGTTCATCAGCATTATCCTGCCGGAGTAAAATCCGGTATTCAGCACGGGAAGTAAACATCCGGTAGGGTTCATCAACTCCTTTGGTAACCAGGTCGTCAATCAAAACTCCGATATAGGCCTGATCCCTGTTCAGTATGAATTCGGGCTTTTCCCTTCCCCTTAAATGGGCATTGATTCCGGCAATTATCCCTTGAGCACCTGCTTCTTCATAGCCGGTAGTTCCATTGATCTGTCCGGCAAAATACAACCCCTCAACCAGCTTCGTTTCCAATGTTGCCCTAAGCTGTGTAGGATCAAAAAAGTCATATTCAATGGCATATCCCGGCCGGAACATCTCAACTTTTTCAAATCCTTCTATTTTCCTTAATGCCTCGAGTTGAACCTCCCAGGGCAAGGATGAAGAAAATCCGTTCAGATAATACTCTATTGCCTCCCTGCCTTCAGGCTCAACAAATAACTGATGCTTCTCCTTTTCTGAGAAGGTAACCAGTTTCGATTCAATGCTTGGACAATATCTGGGACCAATCCCGGTAATGGTTCCGTCAAACATCGGTGAATCTTCAAACCCTGTTTCCAGAATCTTATGAACTTCCGGCGATGTCCAGGCAATAAAACAGGACATGGAATTGATTGCCTTCCTGGCAGGGTTGAGGTAACTGAATGGAACAACCCAATCATCACCCGGCTGCTCTCCCAATTTTTTGAAATCTATCGACCTTCCATCTAATCTTGGTGGAGTGCCTGTTTTCATTCTTCCGGTTCTAAACCCCAACTCCGTCATCTTCTCTGATAACCCGTAAACTCCGGGTTCTGAAGCTCTCCCACCCCTCTGTTGATTTTTGCCAATGTGCATCAACCCATTTAAAAAAGTACCATTTGTTAAAATGACACTTTTTGTTTTGAAAATCACCCCTAGATTTGTTTCCACTCCGGTAATCTTTCCCTCCCTGATGATAACTTCCTTAACGGTATCCTGCCAGAAATCCAAAGTTGGTATCACTTCCATCCGTCTACGCCATTCCAGACTGAACATCACCCGGTCGCATTGAGCTCTGGGGCTCCACATGGCAGGACCCTTACTTTTATTCAGCATTCTGAACTGAATCATTGATGCGTCGGTAACCAAACCGCATTGTCCTCCCAATGCATCGATCTCCCGGACAATCTGTCCTTTTGCGATACCACCGATAGCGGGGTTGCACGACATGAACGCCATCTTGTTCATGTCCATCGTAATCAACAAGGTTTTTGAACCCATGTTTGCTGAAGCTGACGCAGCCTCACAACCGGCATGCCCTGCCCCTACCACAATCACATCATATTCCTTCAGCATATCTCCATTTCCTTTGCTTATTTGCCTTCTTCCTTAGCCATACCCAGGTATAAATCTTCCCTGCTGCTCATAATAGCCTTTGATTCCTTTGCAGAGTCTTCATATCCAATCAAATGCAACAGTCCGTGAACCATGATTCTCTTCAACTCTTCTATATATGCGACACCCATATTTGCGGCATTTTCCTTCACCCGGTCAACACTGATCATGATATCTCCACTGATCACATCATTTTTGGTATAATCGAAGGATATAACATCCGTGTAATAATCTCTCTTCAAAAACTTAATATTAATGTCAACCAAAAAATCATCACTGCAAAAGATATAACTAATAACCCCTGGTTTCTTTCCTTCAAGCCTCACCACATCGTGCAGCCATTTCTTTGTAACCGTCCGGTTAAAGCCAGTTGCTTTCCGATCTTCTTCCAGATAATGTACCGACATATTTATTTTTTTGTTGATTCAATATATTTCAGGTATTTCTCCTGATAAAATCTTTTCAATTTCAATTCATTGTACTTTAACATTTGTTCTAAGGCTTTGTTCTGGTCCACTCCCTTTTCGAGCTCCCGCCGGTTGGGTTCGAAACTTCCCTTGAATTCTTTCGACTCCCTCCTGTTTTCATTCTCTCTCTCCTTTTCAGCGTTTTCAGCTTCCAGCAATTTCGTTTTAATCAAATTATCCTTATCAAAAGTTTGGTCACCCAAACGATTATAGATAATATCCTTTTCAACTTCCTTCATCATATTCAGTGCTTCGTTGGCCTTTTCCTTTGCTTCATTGCCCAGTCCGCCTTCCTGAACTAATTTTTCCAGAGCCTTTCGCATCATTTCACGTTCACCGAGCATTCTGGCCATCTCACCTCTTTCTTTCTTTCCCGTTGCCCCAGACTTCATTTTCTGAATGGCACTTTTCAATTGTTCTTTCAAGGATTGCTGCATTGATTTCGTTTCTCCCAGCTTTTCAGACCCTTTTTGCTCACCTTCTTTTGGCTTTTTCCGATCGGTAAAGCCTTTATCCCCTTTTCCACATCCCTTGGCGTTCTGCATACTACTTATTAACTCATCCAATTTAATAGCAATGCTATTAATTTCTGTCATAATCCTGTTTTGCTCAACCCTGACCACATTAGGGCGATTTCCGGCATAACTTTTAAAAAGATTTTTAAGCGATGTTTCCACGTGGAACAATTCAGCACCAATTATTATGGCAATAATCGGCTGTTTGTAGCCAATACTTTTCAGACTGTCTCTTATGCTTAAAAACTTGGTTTCGAGCTCTTTCTGCTCCTTAATAACAGCCGTAAAAGTTGGGTTTACATTATTTATTTTTAGAATCCGGTTGTTCAGCTCCTCTTGCTTTTTACTGAAATCGTTCAGAGAATTCCTGATTTGCCTCAAATCCTCCAAATCAACAAATTGAGCCTCTCCGCTCATCATACCCAGCATGTCTTCCATCTTTTTAGCGAGTTTTTTCAATCCCTTCGAAGCTTTTGTTTTCTTTTCAGAAAAGGAATTACCGGTGTCCTTTTTATCTAATTCCTCAGCAGCATTCCTGACTTCTTCCCTCTCCTGCTCCAGATTCTCCAATCCCAGTGGTTTTTTGAATTGCTGATCCTGCTTAAGATTATTTTCATACTCCTGTTCCCATTTTTTAAACTCTTCCTTGAGGTTATTCCCGGTTTCCTCCTTTTCAGATTTTTCATTCTGAACACTATCAGCCAATTGATTTAACTTCTCTACCTGTTTCATCAGCTCCTTTTCCATGATATACTTCTTCAACAATTCAAGACTCATCTCCATCTGCTCTTTCAACTTCTCCAAATTCATTTCCAATTTATCAGTCAACTCATCAGCCTTCCTTGAATTGAATTCTTTTGCCAATTCCTCGAATTGCTTTAACAAATCCTTCATCTCATCATCTAACAGGCTTTCCATCAAATCCTGTATCTGTTTAGCTTTTTCGGTTAATTCCTTGTCCTGATTTAATAGTTTTTCGTTTTCAGTAAATTCCTGATCTTTTTTTGATATATTATTTATCAGATCGACGACTTCATTTTTCAACTCGTTCAGCTCCTTCATTTTTTCCTGAATTTCCCAGGGCTTCATATCGCCTAATATCTGCTCCATCTTAAACTGACTGATTTTTTTCTCCATTTTGTCAATAGCGTTCATACCATCTGACATATATGATTTAATGTTATCAACAAGCTGAGAATTAAGATCCTCAATCTCTGCTTTCGAAATTGTTTTTAAGGAAATTTTTCTGCTCTCTGTATATTTTGGACCTGTCACCTGATCATTATCCCATATCCTGAAATAATAAACAGTATTGTTACTATCAGGTACCAACGTATAATAAAAGTTTTCATAAATATTTGATTCCTTTATTACAATTTCTTTTACAGATTCTCTTCCAAGCTTGCTTTCAACAACTTCCAGTTTACTAAATCCATAATCATCCTGAATCATTCCTTGAACATAAACATCATCAGATACAGTGCTATCGCAGCTTTCAGAAATATCAATTGTTGGAAATAAATCTTTTACGAGTGAAATTTTATAAAAATAATTATTAACTAATCCATTATTATTTCGACAAAGTATTTCATAATCTGCGTTTTTTGAAATCCTTTTTTCAAAATTCCAGATATTTCCTATTCCTTTTAATGCAACAGAATCTAATTCATCAATTATCAAAAGTTCATCAGTGTTAACGGTTTTTATCGACCAAAGAATTCTTGAACCGGCAGGTACTTCTGCGTTACCGTCACCTTCAATAATAGTGCTTTCCAAAGCGGTGTAGGCCGGAGGAAATATTTTAAGCTGAATGCCTCCGATTTCAGGCTTTTTAAGCGTTTTAAGCACATATTCTCCTGATGCTATCCCATTTCCAGATATCCTGAACGAAACAGATGAATTCACTGCTTTAAACAGAAATTCAAACCCGTCCTTAACGTTCTCCACTTTCTCATCAGCCGAACCAATACGTATGGAAACATCTTCCACCGGAAATTCTGATAAAACCTGAAATCTCAGCAGAAAATCCTTTCCTGATTCAACCTCCAGTGAATCATTAAGAATTACAAATTTTATCCGGTTTAAACCTGCAATCTGTTCATTACCCGGCCACATCGCTCCAATACCTTTCTTAACAAAATCAGGCCATAACAGAACAGTTCCCGAGCAAAGCACGACCAACAATACCAATCTTACCATGAATACACCCAATTTCTTAAAAGATATTGCATCATCGAAATTAAAATCCTGAATGTTGGCAGTTTTTTGGGCAATGGCATAATCATACAATTTGTTGTCCTGACCAGCTTTCTCCCTGGTCAGTTCAATAATATTAATGATCCTGTCCTCAATTGATTTATGTTTTTGCTGGATAATACTGCTGGCCTCTTTAAAATTTAGGCCTTTGATAAATCCAAATCGTTGTGATAAAGGCTTAATTATAAATATAATCAGTACAATAGCTAAAACAGCACTGCCGCCAAATTCAATAATATTCTGTATCCTTTTGCCAACCTGAACAGTATTTCCAAAAATGATCAGGCAGAATAAAATAATTAACCCTACAGAAATAGTAAGTATTAATCCTTGAAATATTTTAACTCTGTAATATTTATTGATGAAATGGCGCAGCCTGCCTTCAACAATCTCCTCATCAGTAAAACCTTTTCTATTATTCATTTTGAAAGCCATTTTTCAGGGTCCTGATTATCCTGTCCCTTCCATATCTGGAAATTAAATTCAGGATTACCATCTTTACCATTGTGTGTTGCACGGCCAATTTCCTGCTTAATTTTCACATTATCACCAACTTTAACTTTCAAGTCAGAAATATTCACATAAACTGAAAAGTATTCGCCATGCTTTATTAATACCGCCAGATTACCACCGGCCAATGACATTATTGACGAAACCTTCCCTTCAAAAACTGCCTGAACTATAGCTTCATCTTCCGTAATAATACTTATCCCCAGATTATCAATTTCTACGTTTCTTAATCCGGGTGCATTTTGACGGCCATGGCCCATTGATATTACTCCCCGGGTAACAGGCCAGGGCAATCTTCCAATATTCTGGCTGAATTCATTAGAAATAATTTTCTCTTCCGGTGTCATTCTCATACCAGAACTGCTCATTTCAGAACCTGTCGCTGCAGCAATAAGTTTGGCGATTTCCTTCTCCAGTTTTTTGAATGTGGCTTTCTGGGCCTCCAATTCCTTCTTAACCTGCTTTTCCTGCTTTTGCAAATCTTTCACGTATCCTTCCTGGTCCTTCTTGTCATTATTCAATTGTGCTATCTCCCGCTTTTCGGCCAGTAATAAGTCTCTTCGCTGGTTCTTATCATCTTCCTGCTTCACATTTATCTTTCGCAATTCCTCTGTTTTAACTTCAATTTTCTCTGCCTGGCCTTTGCGGAACCGTGCATATTGCTGCATATATTTTAAACGTTTAAAGGCCTGGTTAAAATCGGATGCTGCAAAAATATATTGTGAACGGTGATAGGCATTCCTGTTTAAATAGGTTTTGAAAATTACGTTCCCGTAATCCTTTTTTAACACAGTAATTTCATTCTCCAATGTATCAATGGCAGCTTTGTTATCTTTTATCTGTTTATCCAACAAGGAAATTTCATTACTGATTCCACTGATAACCTTATTACGAACGGTTATTTTCCTGTTAACCAGCTTAAGCTTCTGAAGTTCATTCTGCCGGTTAGCCTGAGTCTGCTTAAGCAATTCTTCCGTCCGGGAAATATCCAACAGGCTTTTCTCACGTTGTGAACGCAATTGATTAATATCCTGGCAATAGCAATTTGCAAAAACAATTACTTCAATTAAAACGCCGATGAAAACCTTTTTTATCATTAAAATTTATCGAAATTAATTTCAATAAAATCCTTCATTTCCTTTTTCACGATATTAACATCCACTGCAAAATTACGTTCCGAATCAATTCCTTTCAATTCAATTTTCTTATTGAGGTTATCTTTGTTGTACAGGTATTTAATATCAGCAATCCATTGTCCGTTTACATCCCGGATCTTTGCACCCTGAATAATAAATGTTTCTTTGTTTATCAAAAAATCATTTAAATATTTTATTCCTTTTTCTTCCGATTGCAAATTGGTATCAGATACCAGTCGCAGATCATCCTTATCGCTTTTAACAACAAGATTCTCAATTAAATTGTTAAGTTGATCACCCGATGATGTAAATAAGGATTGGAGCAAAATGCCCTGCATTGCGAAAAAATCCACGGGATAACCTAATTTTCCACCAAGCAGTTTCCAATCGCCCTTTTCTTTAATGCTGAGCATCTTTGAAACAAGCCAAACGCTATCCCTGTTGGCATATACACGTGCCAGTTCAATTCCGATCGTCGACCGTAACAGGATAAATACCTGCCGGTCCTTTTCTATCTTAACCGTACCCATAAAGCCAGTTTTATTGCCATTCTCTTCTGCTTTACCGGTCAGTCTGATTTCTATAAACTTCCAATCGGGTTGCGCATTAATTACCTTCCTGACAATGTTTTCATCTTCAGACATGGTTTTCCTGCCACTGACAGTTTTTTTTGCCAGATGACATCCATTTAATATAAGTATGGAAAATACAACCATGTAAAAAAATCGGGCATATTTATATTTCTTTATCGCGCTCATTGCAGCCCATTTTTAATTTTACTATCTATCTTTTCCGAAACATCTTTTTTCTCCTTTGCCTTTATCCATGTTTGTTTAGCTTCCTCAGGTTTCCCGTTTCTGAATAGAATATCACCATAGTGCTCCAGCACTTCTCCACTCGGATCCAGTGATAATTGAATGACTTTGACCATGGGTTCCATTGCTTTGGTATACTCTTTTCTCTGATATAATACCCAGGCAAAGGTATCCAGGAAGGTAGCATTCTCCGGTTCTTTTTTCACACATTTACTAATCATTTCCAAAGCTTTATCCAATTCCCGTTCATCCAGTGCAAGATAATAACTATAATTATTAAGTACTTGTACATTATCAGGTTCCAGAACCAGCATTTGGTCAAAATTCCTGAAAGCTTCATCAGAATTCCCATTCCGGTATAATGATTCAGCAAGGGAAAGATAGAACTGTTTAATTAAATCCGCGTTCTGTCCGGGTACACTCAATCCCTTATTCAAAGTTGCAATCGCAAGCGGATAATCCTTTTTCTCAATGGCAGCCATGCCTTTAAAAAGGTAAAAAAGTCCTTGTCCCGGGAAATATATTAAGGCACTGTCACTTACACTAAGAATCTCCTGGAATTGCTGTTTCTGGTTCAGAATGAACAGGAGGTTCTGCCAGACCACAAAATTACCCGGATCGGTTTTTATTAACTCCCGGTAGATAGGTTCAGCCTCGCCCAGTCGCTCCTCGGAGTATAGGTAATTTGCATACAACTCATCTACAGAGCGATTGCCTTTATCTACCTGATAAAGTACTTCGATCAGCTTTACCACCTGCTCATCCAGCTTATCCTGCTGCTCCTGAGCTGATATAAAAGATTTTACAATATCGATTTTTATAGACGGATTAACATCGGGTGAGCGAAATCCCTGTAAAAATTCAGCCAGGGCTTCTTCTTTCTTCCCGGATTGAAAATAGAACTGGCCCAGTGAAAAACTGACTGCCGGATTATCCGGATTCAGAGCTTTAAGGATTTTGTACTGACCCGCAGCCTCCTCCCGCAGTCCTTTTGCAGCGTAGGCTTCTGCCAAGATACCTCTTATTTCATAGTCATCCGGATATTTTTTAAGCCATTCGAGCAACACTTTTGCTCCTTTATCGAATTGATTAAGTGAGAAATACACATCTTTCTTCCTTACTGTTCCCCACCTGGCTATCTCACCTGCTTCAGGCAATTTGTTTATACGATTCAGCGCTTCCTTTTCTTGCTTTGCCTGAATCAGCATTTCGATTTCACCGGTCAGAAAATCCTCCGATCCGGGCTCAATCTTTTGCAATTCCCGATAAACCGGAACACAATCAATTTGTTTTCCCTGCAACATCAGATTCTCGATCAGTAAAAGTCCGTACCATTTGTTAGTCGGATCCCGTTTCCAGGCATTACGGGCATATCCGGTAGCAGCAGAATAATCCTTCTTCTCCGAATAGAGCAATCCCAATTCATAAAAGGCAGATCCGGAAACCTGCGACAACTCAATGCACTTCTGGAAAAAAGAGATCGCCTGATCCGGATTACCCAGCATTTTAGCTCGAAGCCCCTCTGCGAAAAAATATTTGTATTGAACGCCTGTTGCCAGAGTAGTATCAGAAACAGTCACACCCTGCCCCTGCCCCTGCATGGTCATGCCAACCAACAAAATCAATCCAACCAATACTCTTTTCATTTTAACCTCTAACCTCTTAACCTCTTAACCTCTAACCCCTATTTATTTCCCGTATGTCCAAACCCCCCTGCTCCACGATCGGTTTCGGCAAGGCTGTCGACGTGCTCCCACACTATAGTTTCATGCTTACTGATAATCATCTGGCAAATGCGTTCCCCATCTTCAATCACCACATCCTCTCCCGACAGGTTTATCAGAATAATTCCGACTTCCCCGCGGTAGTCGGCATCAATGGTGCCAGGGGAATTCAACACGGAAATTCCTCTTTTCAGCGCCATACCGCTGCGCGGACGGATCTGTGCCTCCAAGCCTTTTGGGAGCTCGATAAAAAGGCCCGTGGGAATCAGCCTCCTCTCGAGATGCTTCATAACCACCGGCGCTTCCAGATTGGCCCGGATATCCATCCCCGCCGATAGTTCAGTGCTATAGGCCGGAAGTTCATGCTTTGAATGATTAACTATTTTCACCTTCATAAAACGTTCATTTTTATCATAAGTTATTTTCTGCCCCGATTTCTGATTTGCAGATAGATGGACCTAACCATCGCTTTCTCGTTTAACCCGACAATCACGATGAAAACAAGCATTAATAAACCATCCCAAACTACCCTGATTACCATGTTTTCCGGCTTGACCAGCACAGATATTCCGTAAAGGGACAAAGCCAGTGCGGTCCAGGCTATCATGATACCTGTCTGATAAGGAACCGGATACACTTTCCGGCCCCAGAAGAAGGAGATCACCATCATGCTGGTGTAACAGGCAAGAGTTGCCCAGGCAGCTCCCATATACCCGATTACCGGAACCAGCGTCCAGTTTAAGACAATGGTTACCAATGCCCCTGTTAAAGCCATTATTGCAGCATAACGGGTGAGGTTCTTCACTTTGTACCATACTGAAAGGTTATAATACACACCGAGAAAAAAATTGCCCAGCAGAACTATCGGCACAACCGCCAGTCCCTGCCAGAATTCCTTGTTACGGAGCAGCACAACCTTAAAAATATCGATGTTTAAGGAAGTAATCAGGAACAGGCATAAGCCGGTAATCACAAAATACTTCATCACCAGGGCATAGGTCTCCTCCGCATTCTTGTCTTTCGAAACCTTAAACAGAAATGGCTCAAACGCATACCGGAACATCTGAATGAACAGGGTCATGAGGACTGCAATCCGGTAGTTTGCGGAATAAACACCAACCTGCCATTGCTCACCGGTGATCAATTTTACGAATATTTTATCCCCGGAATCGTTGATGGCACCGGCCAGGCCAACAATTACGAGTGGTGCCGAGTATTTCAGCAGCTTTCCCATGAAATTCCGATCGAACTTCCATTGGAGATTCCGTAATTCGGGTATGAGCAGGAAAAACATCAGGGCACTGGTCATCAGGTTAGCTATAAAAACATACCCCACCCCGATTTTCGGATCATACAGCCAGCCAGGCAAGGTTCCTGAGTTTTTGTTGATCCACGGAAAAATGACGAGGAAGAGTATTACTAATGCGATATTTATCAATACATTAGCTAACTTAAGAAGAGTAAACCGCCCGGCCTTGCCCTCCTGCCTGATTTTTGCAAAAGGCACGAGCGTGATCGAATCGATGGCTACGATCCAGGCCATCCAGATGATATACTCCTTATTATTGCTATAGTGAATGGAAGTGGAAATGGGATCGATAAAAAAATAGACACCCACCATCCATAACAAAGCCAGAATGGTAACGAATCCAGTGGCATGGCTGAAAACTTTGCGAACCGATTCTTTATCCTTGGCAAAACGGAAAAACCCGGACTCCATGCCAAACTCTATAACTACCAGCCCAATCACCAGGTAGGCATACAATTCACTCAGAATTCCGTAAGGGTTAAGGCCAAATATGTGGGTATAAAAACTCGTAAGAATCAGGAAATTAAGCACCCTTGGCAGGATACTGCCCAATCCATAGATCATTGTCTGACCCGCAAGTTTTTTTACCTTATTCATATATCGTTCATCGACAAACATGGCATACCACCCAGGATTTTGCAGCTGTTATCGGTGACCACCAATGAATCTTCGATCCTGACCCCGAATTTCCCGTACAGATAGAGTCCGGGTTCGTTCGTGAACGTCATACCGGTTTTCATTTTGAGTGGATTATTCCTTACCAGGTACGGAAATTCATGGCCTTCGGTACCAATCCCATGGCCCAGCCTGTGTGTAAAATATTCATAATCGGCACCATAACCACCTTTGGCCATCTCCTTGCGGGCTGCCTCGTCAACATCGCCGCATATGGCACCGTTTCTGATGGCCTTGAATGCTGCCTGCTGGGCATTCCAAACGGTTTCCCATGCTTTTTTCAGCTCATCCGACGGCTTACCAAACACAGCAGTCCGGGTAACATCGGATTTATAGCCTTTTACAGAGCAGCCGCCATCCACGAGAACCACATCGCCCTGTTGCAGGTTTCTGATATATTTCGTTCCATGCGGAAAGGCTGCATTGGTTCCGAAAAGTGGACCGCCACCCCCGGAGGCCCCCAGATCGGTATGTGCCTGACGGATAATCTGGCTGAGGTCACCGGTAGTCATGCCTTCGCGCAACTGGGAGAACCCTTTTTTAAAAGCCAGCTTGGTAATACGGTTAGCCGCATCCATCAGGATGACCTCCTTTTCCGATTTAACGGCACGGGAATTTTCTGTAATAACAGATCCATCAACCACTTCAACACCACCGGCACGCCGGATACCCTCGTTTACAAAGCTCCGGGCATTGGGATCGATCCCAATTTTACCCGATGGTTTACCGATTTTTTTTAGATAATCTGCGAAAAGAGAGTAGGGGCCTTCATGCTCATGCCAAACCCGGATATCTTTTCCATATTCAATGACTTCCTCGGCCCGTTGCTTTTCAAAGGCCGGACAAATCCATACCATATCAGTATGCGGGCTCAGGAGGAACCCGAAAACACGCTCGCTGCTCCACCAGGCGGTATTAGTAAAATAGGACAGGTTGTTGCCGCCTTCAACGAAGAGTGCATCGATACCCGTTTTAGCCAGCCATTCGCGCGCCTTCTCCTGGCGTGCCAGATAATCTTCACGGGTTATATCGGGCAGATCCTTTGTCAGATCAACCTGACTAGCCGTATCCGGTATATCAATAACCTGATTTTCAGCACGTACCTTAACCCCTGCAGCAATTCCAAACACTGATACGGCAGCAGTTTTAAGAAAATCCCTCCTGTTGTTCATGGCTTAAAAATTTCGGGTTAAGGTATTAATAAATTCAAATCGTTTATCTGATCAGGAAAAGATCGGACAGTATCCCATCCGAGTGAAACCACGCTTCCTTATTGAACCAGATCCGGCCATCTTCCAAAACAAGATGGCCTTTTACGAGATGCTTTTCGGCCATGAATAAGAGTTCAAACCATCCTGATTCTCCAAAATTAATCTTGAAATCCAATGAATCGATACCCCTGCTTGTTCTTAACCGGGTCATCACATATTCGTTCCGGTGCATCACCGGAGTAATGGTTTCGCCCTTGGGCGGTTTCCGTATATTGATGTCGTCTGTATATCTGGTGAGGTTCGCCGGATTCCAGTGCCGCTGAGTGCCGTTAAAGGAATGCGCCGAGGGCCCTAGTCCCAGATAACTATCACCCATCCAGTATTTTGTATTGTGACGGCTATACCGTCCCTCCCTGGCAAAATTGGAAATCTCATATTGCTCAAAACCGGTGGCTCCGAGGATCGCTAACAGCATCCTATATTGCTCTACACTCTGTTCATCGGGTATCTCGGAAAATACCCCGGCTTTTTTAAGCCTTCCGAACCGGGTTCCCGGCTCAATGGCCAGATGATAGGCTGAAATGTGATCTGCCGGTAAACCGGCTGCAATTTTCAGATTCTGTTCCCACTGAATTGCGGTCATTCCCGGTATCCCATAAATCAGATCGAGGCTGATATTATCGAAGCCGTAATCGCCGGCCATTCTAACTGCTTCGATAGCCTGCGCTGCATTATGCCGGCGGTTCATCAGCCTGAGATGCTCATCAAAAAAAGATTGTGTTCCGATACTGATCCGGTTGAAACCGATTTTTCTGTATTGTTCCAATCCTTCCCGATGAAGATCATCGGGATTGGCTTCGATAGTGATTTCGGCATCTTTGTCTACCTCAAACAGTTCCTTCAATCGTTTCAGGATAACGCCCAGTTGCCCGGGACTGATAAGAGTAGGGGTGCCTCCTCCAAAATAAATTGTATCTACTTGTTTATTTGTCAGATAGTCATTCCGAAAAATCAATTCCCCGATCAATGTCTTTACAAACCCCTCCTGCCCATCACTTTTCGTAACCGAATAAAAATCACAATAATAACACTTGCTTTTGCAAAACGGAATATGGATATAGATACCACTCATGGAAACCGGATCAGTTTAAATCGCACATTTTTAATTAATATTGACGTATAAATTTGCCCTCGTTAATGATACGAAAGTTATTTATTATAAGCCTGATCTGGGCACTGCTGATTCTGATACTTTGTGCCATGCCGGGAGGTTCCCTGCCTAAGGTTTCGATATTCAACATACCCAATCTGGATAAAATTGTTCATTTCGCACTTTATTTTCCTCTGGCGTTTTTCCTGGGTGCGGAGTTTGATCTATCGAAGAAAAGCATTCTGCGAATATCAGGACCGCTGCTCACCATGCTCATTATCGCGCTATATGGCGGGCTGATTGAAATACTTCAGGAGAGATTTTTTATTAACCGGTCGTCGAATATAGTGGATTTTTTGGCTGATGTGATCGGAGGGCTGGCAGGCCTGACTATCTATTATCTCTTTTTCAGGCCCTTTTTCCACAAGTTGTCGGCACGCGAACCCTAAAACTCCTTCTTTTTCCAGGTCTGATGAAATGATTCCCTGGCAAAAACAAGCGGATCCCGCCTTGGTCCCCATACTTTTGCGCCAATTGTGGTCATGGCTTTGTTTTTCCATTTCGGATTAACCTTTTCCAATCGCCTTCGCTTGAGCATGTATTTCTTGTAATTGCGGAAGAAAAACCTTTCCACCCCCAAACTATCGGAAGATTCCACAATTTTATGCCTGTTGCTCAGTAACAGCTTGTGCAAAGGAATCTTAACAGGGCATACATCCGTGCATTTTCCGCAAAGGGTTGATGCGAAATTGAGAAATCCCATATCCGAAGTGCCATCCATATACATTGATATGACCGATCCTATCGGTCCGGTATAGGTAGTCTGATAAGTATACCCGCCTATGTTTTTATAGATCGGACAGACATTCAAACAAGCTCCGCAGCGGATGCATTTCAGTGCCGGGTGCATCTCCAAATCCTGAAACAACCGGATTCTGCCTCCATCAAATAAAATGATCACCATCCGCTCGGGACCGTCGCCTTCAGTTTCCTTTTTGGGTCCCGAGAGAATAGAATTATAGGCAGTTACGTGCTGGCCGGTACCATGAACGGCCAGGAGGGGCCAGAACAGATCGAGATCAACCAGTTCGGGTATTACCTTTTCAATACCGGCAATAACAATTAATGTTTTAGGCCACGAAAAGGTCATCATACCATTTCCTTCATTTTCAGTCAGCCCCACTGATCCGGTTTCTGCGATCAGGAAATTGGCTCCGGTAATTCCCAGCTGGGCGCTCATGAATTTTTCGCGCAGGAAAGATCTCACAAAACCAGTGATAACCTCAGGTTTGGAACCGGGTTCGAGCCCGAATTTCTGGTTGAAGAGCTCAGCAACACTCTCTTTTGACTTATGCATCGCCGGGGTCAGGATGTGATACGGTTTCTCCCCGGCAAGCTGAACAATAAATTCTCCTAAATCTGTTTCGAAGGCTTCAACTCTATTCTTTTCGAGAAAATGATTGATTTCGAGCTCTTCCGAAACCATTGATTTCATTTTAACCACAGTTCTGACGTCTTCCGAAGCAATGATCTTGCCTATTATTTTCAAAACATCATCCGCCCCGGAGGCCCACTCAACCTCGCACCCATTCCCCCGCGCATTCCTTTCAAACTGTACCAGCAATTGTTCAAACTCCTGCAGGCAGTAATCCTTGATTTTTGAAGCTTGCTCACGGGCATTGTTCAGATCACGGAAGAAATGTTTGCCTTTGGTTACTGCCTTATCATACTGCCCGATATTATAGGTCAGAATCCGCCGGTGATCGCGGTCAAAAGCAACCTTTTCCGATTTTGCCTGAAAAATCTTCGCCTTGTTATCCATACCAATCAACTGTTTAACGGGATTTTACGGATCCTTATGCTGTGGCGGCCACCTTCGAAATCAGTCTCGAGAAATTCCTTAACAATGGCTTGTGCTTCCGACGGAACCAGGAATCGTGCAGGTAAAGCACAGATATTGGCATCGTTATGACGGCGTGCCAAACTCGCGATTTCTTTGTTCCAGCAGAGGGCCGAACGGATCTTCGGATGTTTGTTGACTACCATATTAATACCGTTCCCGCTTCCACATAAACTGATTCCATAGGCGCAAATACCATCGGAAACGGCAACTGCCAATGGATGTCCGAAATCAGGATAATCGCAACTCTCTGAAAAATAACATCCAAAATCCATAACTTGGTATCCCTCATCGATTAACCAGTTTCGCAGACACTCTTTCATTTTAAAACCAGCATGGTCCGATGCCAATCCTATCTTTTCAAACAAGTTTTTTTCCACAATTCAGCTTTTTTTTTAACACTCCCCAAAATCGTCTCATTATCAAGGCAAATTTAAGGAATTGATAACTCAGTTTCATTCACCTAAATTGCCCCTATTCCCTCAAACATCAAATAATCAATCAATAAAATATAATACAGGTTATGAACAACCACATTTGATATTTGTGAGAAAACTTAAACACTTTTTACTCTATCTTCATCAAACATCCCCCGTATAAAAATTATCAGTATAAAAGCAAGAATAATCTTTGAGCAGATTTAAAAAACAATCAACCAAGTTTTTCACAGTTAATAAAGTTACGGTCAGTTTTACTACTAAATCAACAATCTGTTAATTTCTATAATATCCTTCTCTAATTTAACTCTTTCTCTATTATTATATTGTTGATAAGTTGTTACTTTGATCTTGGTAATGCGGCTTTAATCTTGATAGCTGAGTTATCAACACTATTAACAGTACATCATTATCATCATCATATTATATATAAACAATAATGATAATAATAAAGAAGTTTAAGGGTGCCGGATTGGCATTGCTCTTTATTCTGATCAACCATGGCCTGTTCTGTCAGGAGACACTGAAAGACGGTTATAATAAGCTGTATTACGGTAATAAGCAGATTTCCAGTGAGGGAATGATCAGAAACGGCAAACCCGACGGGAAATGGATATCCTGGCATATCAACGGAAAGATCAGATCAGAAGGCAATCGCCGCAATTTTCAGTTGGATTCTATCTGGAAGTTCTATGATGAACAAGGTTTTATTACCGATGAGATCAGTTATTTGGATGGGAAAAGAAGCGGTTATTATATTAAATATCAGATAATTAATCAGAAAGGCATTCGGGTTTCGGGTCCATTGTTCAAAGAACTCTATCTGGATAATCAGAAGCAGGGACTATCGTGGTATTATAACAGTAAAGGTGACACGGAAAGGATAGTCAGGTACAAAGATGGCAAGAAACACGGGTTAACCCGCGAGTTCATCAACGGGATCGTACAAATTGTTTATAAATATCATAATGATTTTATGATTGACCGGGAGTTTATTAATCAAACAGATAATAAAGGACTTAAGCAAGGTGTATGGCGCGAATATTTCGACAACGACAACATCCGGACCGAAGAGAATTATAAGAATAGTGTATTGAATGGATTTTACCGTGAGTACAATCAGGCGGGCAAAATGATGGTATCGAGGTTTTAT
>JBBAAF010000034.1:0-31422 GCA_041658425.1 Bacteroidales bacterium
ACCGAATCTCCTGGTGGTTATAGATTTCGCCGTTTACAGCGAGTATGAGTTTTCGATCTTTACTATACAAGGGCTGGCGACCCGATTCCGGATCAACTATAGAGAGCCGTTCATGAGCTAATATCACCTTTTCACCACAATAAATACCTGACCAGTCGGGCCCGCGATGGCGAAGCTTTTTCGACATATCCAGAACCTGGGTTCTCAATTCTGCCGAGGGGAATTTCAATTCAAATGCACCTACAATGCCGCACATAATCTTTTTATTTATAAATTCGAAGCAAAAGTACATAAACGACGATAATCGTAAAGAAATGACACTATATTGCTTACAGATTATAACAGAATCGTTAAGAATATGATAAGAACGAAAAAAAAGGAAAAGAAAAGGGAGAAGAAAAGTTAGAGATTGAAATTAGGGCCTCCGAGGGTACCCACCCCCTGGCCCCCTCCCTTCTTTAGGGAGGGGTTGGGGTGGGTACTTTACCATCTCAACCCAATACCCGACAACCCGTTAACCCAAACCCACAACACGTAAAATATTTTCTCATTCTCCTGTAGCATTTCAGTATGTTTGGTCGTCTTATAGGCAGAATTTAACCCAAACCGAAAGATGAGATTATTATTATCCCTATTAACAACTGCCATTCTGATCCCTGGAATCGCAGTGAGTCAGGAAACTGTGACTGCCAAAAGGCAGTATCAGGCAGTTAAACTTAAACAACAACCTCCTGTTATTGATGGCCGGCTGGATGAAGGCTTCTGGCAGACAACAGAAAAAGGGGGGCAGTTCGTTCAGTTTCAGCCCTATGAAGGCCGGCAACCTTCCCAAATGACCGAATTTGCCATCACTTATGATGACAATAACCTTTACGTAGCTTTTTGGGCCTATGATTCAAGTCCGGATAGCATTTCGCGCCGTTTAACCCGAAGGGATGAGATCGACGGCGATATTGTTGGTATCGATATCGACAGCTATTTCGATAAACGCACCTCTTTTGGGTTTTTTGTTAACGCAAGCGGTGTAAAAATGGACCAGGTTACCTCCAATAACGGGATGTCTGAGGATAAAACCTGGGATCCGAACTGGTACGTTGGGACTTCCATCAATGATCACGGATGGACTGCAGAAATGCGTATTCCCCTGAGCCAGCTTCGGTTTAGCGATAAAAAAAACCGCATCTGGGGAATTGAGGTGATGCGCAGCATCTTCAGGAAAGATGAAGTTTCTATGTGGCAACCTATCCCTCGTAATGCCCCCGGATCGGTATATCTCTATGGGGAACTCACTGGTATAAGTGACATCAAGCCCAAGAGACAGATTGACCTTACTCCGTATGCTGTTGCATCAGGGGAAAAATTCGAAAAGGTGGAGGGCAATCCCTATGCAACCGGAAAGGATTTTAACTATTCAGCCGGATTGGATGCAAAGATCGGAGTTACCAACAACCTGACGATTGATTTAACGGTTAATCCCGATTTTGGTCAGGTAGAGGCCGATCCTTCCGAGGTTAATCTCACTGCCTTTGAAACTTTTTTTGCGGAAAAACGGCCATTTTTTGTTGAAGGCAGGAATATCCTGAGTATGCCATTAATGCTTGGCGATGGTGATCTGGCCAACGAAAACCTGTTTTATACACGTAGAGTGGGCAGAAAGCCGCAGAGGTATCCCGGATTAAGCGATGGTGAATACGCCAAAGTGCCTGAATTCAGCCGGATACTGGGCGCAGCAAAGATTTCGGGGCGTACAGAAAACGGATGGTCGATAGGTTTGCTGGAAAGTGTTACCGCTGAGGGAAAAGCTGAAATCGACTTAGCGGGGGAGAAGAGATATGAAACCGTTGAACCGTTGACCAATTACCTGATCGGAACCGTGCGAAAAGATATAAACGAAGGTAATACGGTCATCTCGGGTATGATCACCTCAACCAACCGGAAACTCGATGAAATAACTATGAATGACCTGCATTCCGGAGCCTACACCGCCGGGTTAGATTTTACCCGGTATTTTAAAGATAAAACCTATATGCTGATGGCTAAAACCTACATTAGCCAGATTAATGGAACTCCTGAAGCCATAACACAAACCCAGATGTCTTCTGCCCGATATTATCAGAGACCGGATGTCACACATATTAAGCTTGATACCACCAGAACTTCCTTGTTTGGCAATGGTGGAACCCTCTTCTTCGGGAAGCTTGGAAACGCTCCGCTTCAGTGGGGGTGGTTTCTCTCGTGGAAATCTCCGGGAGTAGAGCTTAACGATGTTGGGTATATGCGATCCGCCGATAACATTTTGCCGATTTTCTGGGCCGGCTACCGGTTTACCAAACCATTCGGGATTTTCCGGTCTATGAGCCTCAATACCAATCATTGGACTAGTTTTGACTTTGGTTTAAACTATCAGGGCTATGGCGGAAATATCAATGCAAATGCCTCTTTCAAAAATCTTTGGATAGCCGGTGCCGGGTTGAACTGGGATACACAAAGTATCGAAACTTCCCTTTTACGGGGCGGACCGGCTTTTAAAGTTCCGGGAAGACTACGGCCCTGGGTTTCTATCGGGACAGATCAAAGAAAAAAACTGAGCTTTAAAATCAACGGCTTTGGTTATCGGGCAAACGAAGGGCATGGTTCAATGGAGGGGATGGATCTTTCGATTAACTATAAACCAATCAATGCGTTATCTATTAGTTTGTCTCCAAATTTTACTTCGAGCTTTTCCAATATGCAATACATTACGCAAACCACTTACGGGTCTGCAGATCGCTATGTCTTTGGATCTATCAACCAGAAAGTATTGGGAATATCATTGCGCATCAACCTGACATTAACACCGACCTTAACCATCCAATATTGGGGGCAGCCTTTTATGGCTTCTGGACTCTTCAGTAATTTGAAATATGTAACTGATCCAATGGCAACTAAATACAGCGACCGGTTCCATGTTTATACTCATGAAGAGTTGAATGACATTAGCATTGAAAATCCTGATTTTAATGTTAAGGAATTCAAATCGAACCTGGTGGTCAGATGGGAATATCGTCCGGGCTCGGTTGTTTTCCTGGTATGGTCGCAGGGCAGGAGCGGATATGATCCGTATGGTGATTTTTCATTCGGCCGGGATTTCAAAAATCTGACAGATATTAAGCCCCGGGACATATTATTAGTCAAGTTTTCCTATAGGATCGGGTGAAGCGGGTGAAGCGGGTGAAGCGGGTGTGGGTTTGGGTGTGGGTTTGGGTGTGGGAGTGTGTGTGGTGGATGGGTGTGGGTGTGTGTGTGACAGCAGATGCGAAAGGCTCAGCTCACCCCGCTTTTTATTAGTCGAACATCGAAATCCATAATCAGATGTTTCCATTTGGTCGGCACTACCCGATCAATTTGCGAAAAAAGTTCGGGAATACGGATGATGATTCAATTTTCGAATATCTTTGCTGCCCAAATTCGGATAAAGTTTTATTAATTAACTTGTTATTAGATTTTTACGAATCATGAATTTCGGCGGAATTGAAGAAAAATACTCAGCATACGGACCGGCACCGGTGGTTATTCTTCCAGTCCCTTATGATGCAACCAGCACCTGGATCCGTGGGGCCGATCGTGGTCCTGAAGCAATTCTGGAAGCATCCGAAAATATGGAACTCTATGATATTCAAACTAATCGGGAGGTTTATCTGGATGGGATTCACACAGCTGATCCGGTAGGTTTAGCCGGGGATCCTGAGATCATGGTGGAAGAGGTGCAGGCTGCAGTAGCCGGTATCCTCGGCGATCAAAAATTTCCGGTGATTATCGGTGGTAATCATTCCGTAAGTATCGGCGCAATCCGCGCTTGTGCAACCCGCTATGGTAAAATCACGGTATTGCAGTTGGATGCCCATACCGACCTTCGTCCGGAATATGAGGGGAGCCCGTTAAGCCATGCAAGTACAATGGCGCGTGCTGCTGAAGTAGCCGATATTGTTCAGGTTGGGATTCGATCCATGTGCACGGATGAATTGCCCTTCCTGCAGCCTGGCCGGATTTTTTACGCACACGATATCGCCGGGAAAAATGACTGGTATGAATCGGCCGACCGTCTACTCGCCGGACCGGTTTACATTACAATCGATCTCGATGTATTCGATCCTTCGGTATTGCCTTCAACCGGGACTCCGGAGCCAGGCGGGCTTCTTTACTACGAGGTTTACCGGTTCCTCGATTATGTCATCAAGCGTCATCAGATCATTGCGTTGGATGTCGTTGAATTGTGCCCTAATTCCAACGAGAAATCTTCCGATTTTTTAGCATCAAAATTGGTTTATCAATTAATCAGCCTGATATCTAAGTAATTATGAGTAATAAGAAAGACCTCTTGAAAGAAGTTATTGAGCATATCGATATTACTTCATTTGATTCCACACCGATTATTGATGCCATGCGCAAAATGTCGTTTTCGTCGCGCGATACGGCCAATGCAACCGATATCCTGATGCGAATGGTGAATGATAAGGATTGTACCGTTATGCTGACCCTGGCAGGTAGTACAAGTGCCGGAGGTTGCATGCAGGTTTATGTTGATATGGTCAGGAATAAGATGGTTGACGTGATTGTGGCTACCGGAGCATCGATTATCGATATGGATTTTTTTGAGGCCATCGGATTTAAGCATTATCGTGGCCGGATGGATATTCTTGATAGTGAGTTGAGAAGACAGTATATCGATCGTATTTATGATACCTTTATTGATGAAGAAGAGCTGCAGAATTGCGATTCGGCCATTAAAGAAGTGGCTGATACCCTGGAGCCGCGCCCCTATTCATCACGTGAGTTTATCTGGGAGCTGGGGAAATATCTGACCAAACACTCGGTTAAAAAGAATTCCCTGATTCAGACAGCTTACGAGATGGGTGTACCGATTTTCTGCCCGGCTTTTTCCGACAGCAGTGCTGGATTTGGTTTGGTTAAGCATCAGTGGGAAAGGCCTGATAAGCATGTATCTATTGATAGTGTCAGGGATTTCCTGGAGCTGACCATGATTAAAATGGAAACTGCAACTTCCGGATTATTTATGATCGGTGGTGGAGTACCCAAGAATTTCGCTCAGGATACTGTCGTTTGTGCCGAGATTCTGGGCAAAGAGGTACCAATGCATCAATATGCCGTTCAGATTACCGTGGCCGATGTACGGGATGGTGCCTGTTCGTCATCCACCCTGAAAGAAGCCAGTTCATGGGGCAAAGTGGAAACGATTTTTGAACAGATGGTTTACGCCGAAGCAACCACCGTACTGCCTCTGATTGTTAGCTATGTATGGCATAATGGAGACTGGAAAAACCGGTCGCCGAGGAACTGGGCTAAGCTTTTCGATAAGGAATAGTAAAGAAAAAACTGGTTCCCTTACCTGGTTCCGATTGGAGCCAGATGGTTCCTTTCATCAGCTCGACCAGCTTTTTGCAGATGGCAAGTCCTAAGCCGGTTCCGGTATTGGCCCGGTTCAGTGTATTCTCCAGCTGATGGAAGTATTGAAAAACCTCCCCTTGTTTGTTTTTAGGAATCCCTATGCCTGTATCCCTGACAAAGAAGAGGAGGGTATTATTGTCTTTCAGACGGTATCCGAACTGAATATATCCCTTGGGCGTAAACTTAATAGCATTAGCCAGCAGGTTGGTTAAGATCTGCTTCAGACGATAGTGATCAACCATAATAAATCCTTCCTCATCAGGGACCTCCTTTTCAAGGAATATCAGGATATGGTCCTTTTCTCTTGTTTTCTTCTCATTTTCAGCCATAACCTTCATCTCTTCAACAATTTGATTCAAATTAGCGGCTGAATCCCTGATAACCAGATGGTTGCTTTCGAGCTTGGATAAATCGATGATATCATTTACCAAACTGATGAGCTGATTGCTGTTTTGGTTGATGTACTCATAAAAACGCTCCTGCTCCTCACGTGTGATATCATCGTCCAGAATTATCTGGGAGAATCCTACGATGGCATTGAGGGGTGTTCTTATCTCATGCGACATGTTAGCCAGGAAGGCCGATTTGAGTAAATCGCTCTCCTCGGCCTTCCGTTTAGCCTGTATTATCTTTCGCTCCGCCTCTTTCCTGAGTGTGATATCCCGGATAAGTAAAACCAAATGCCGTTCATCGCTAAATCTATTGGGCTCAGGCAGGATCCGGATCTCAATATTCCGGCACACACCGGAAGGCGAATGGAGCTCTCCTTCAATGATTTCTGCCTGACGGGTTTCGAAAATCCGTTGAATTAAACTTTGATCAAGCGGAGCCATGCCTTCATCCGTGATCAGCCCTTCTAAATCCTTCCCAATCAGCAGATCGGGCGTTTTATTGAAAAACAAAATCGATGCGGCATTGATAAAAGTGATCTGGCCTTTTAAATTAATCCGGATAACCAGGTCGGGTATATTACTGATAATATACTCGAGCTCTTCAATTGTTTGCTTAGATTTTTTTTGCATATTTTATTCCCATGGCATCAAACCGTTTGAGTTGCCGGGTGAGACGAATGGAAAAATCATCATAGTTTTTGTGTCCGGGTGATGTCCAGCAGAGTTCCGACAATGCGGTTAATCTCGGGAATGTCATATAATCTGCATGCGACGAATCGGAAACATATTCGGTCCAAAGATTGGCCTGGGCGCCGAGGATCATTTTGGCTTCATCAGCAGATAAGCCCTGCGGGATCGGATCAAAGGAATATACTTTTTCCAGTGGCAGATATCCTCCGATGGCCGGAGGTTCCGAATCCGGATTTCCCTGGTAATAATCGAAATAACAATGTGATGTTGGGGTCATTACAACGGGATGACCGGCTTTTGCAGCATCAATTCCCCCCTGTGTCCCGCGCCACGACATAACAGCGGCGTTCGGGGCCAGTCCGCCTTCCAGGATCTCGTCCCATCCAATCAGCTTCCGGCCATTGGAGTTCAGAAATTTTTCGATACGCCTGATAAAATAACTTTGCAGCTCCTTCTCATTTTTTAGTCCTTCAGCTTTAATTCTCTTCTGACAATCCGGGCATTTTGTCCATTGGGTTTTATCGGCTTCGTCACCGCCGATATGGATATATTCTGAAGGGAACAGGGCGATTACTTCCGTTAAAACATCCTGAAGAAAGGTGAAAGTTGTCTCTTTACCGGCACAGTAAATATTGTTGCAGGGCCAGATTCCACCAGGAAGCACCGTCAGCGGGCTGCCGGTGCACGAATACTCAGGGTATGCAGCAAGTGAGGCGGTGGTATGGGCCGGCATTTCGATCTCGGGAATGATCACAATATTCCGTTGTGAGGCATAAGCAACGAATTTCCGGATATCCTCCTGCGTATAGAATCCGCCGTAAGTGGCTGTTTCACCGGGCTTTTGCACTTCACGTGAATTCCAGTGCTGATCTTCACGATTCACACGCCAGGCGCCAACTTCAGTAAGCTTTGGATATTTTTTGATCTCAATTCTCCAACCCTGATCATCGGTGAGATGCATCTGGAAGCGGTTCAGTTTATGCATGGCCATGTAATCCAGTACGTCATAAATATAGGAGGCAGGGAAGAAATGCCGTGAAACATCGAGCAAAAATCCGCGCCAGACAAACCTCGGTTTATCAGTAATCTGAACCAGGGGTATGTTCCATTTTATCCCTTCAATTACTTTATCAGCATAGATTTCAGGAGGTAACAGCTGCAAAAGGGTTTGGATTCCATAAAAGATGCCCGCAGGCGAAGCTGCCAGAATTTTAATCTCCCTTTTGGACACCGTGAGGGAATAGCCTTCAGCGCCAAGGGTTCCGTTTAAACCCATTTCTACCTGGAGGTTTATAGCTTTTCCTGATGATTCTTTAACTATCTGGGGATCGAAGCCTGTTGCTGCTTGAATCCTGTTTTTCAGAAATGCTGCCTGATCTGATAGCCCATCCTCATCCTTAACCACAATCTTTACTTTCGAAGTTAATTGAAATACTCCGCTTGTTTGGGCTACATTTAATGGTTCCGGAATGATGGAGATGGTAGGGTCTTTTTCCTTTTGACAGGATAACACGTAGAACATCATAGTTATTGCGGTGACTATTGCTGCGCTTTTCATTTTCATAATGCGTTCGGTTTGATTCGGCTATTTAATTTCTCTGATTTTAATATTCCTGAAGCTGACGCGGTTTCCGTGATCCTGCAAAAGGATGTGTCCTTCCGGAGCCTCACCGAAATCCGGGTAGGCCGCATATTTGCTTTTTTGCACGAGTGCCCGGTAGATCTGGGTTCCCCGATCGAACTCTACAACTTTTTTGAAATTCAGCCAATGTTCGATATGGTTGTTTTTGGCGATGATGCGGGCATTGTTCCATTCACCAACCGGATTAACCACCTTTTCTGGTAATGCCGGAATGAGATCATAAAGTGAACTGATGGTCCTGTTTCCACCAATTCCGAGTTTGGCATCCGGATGGTTTTCATCATCGAGGAGCTGGTATTCCAGGCCGATCGCCGATCCTGTTCCGTTATTTAATCCTTCAACCACATAATATTTTATGCCGCTGTTGGCGCCTTTGGTGAGCCTAAAGTCGAGGGTCAGCTCGAAATCACCATATTTTTTCACGGTGATGATATCGCCGCCATTCCGGCTTTCAGCTCCGCCACCTTCAAGCACATTCAGCATGTTGTCTTTAATCTCCCAGCCCTGGGAAGGGAAAGCTGCCTTGTCGGCCCCGCGCCAGCCTTCTGTAGTTTTTCCGTCCCACAATAGTCTCCAGCCATCCTTTATTTCCTGGCTGGTGAGTGTATTGGGAATTGTCGAGATTTCCGTTACCGTTGCAAGCATCGTCCAGGTATGTTTCGCCAGATCTTTCGTCATGATCCGGATATTCTTCCATTGGACTTTAATACCGGCCTTTTTAGCATCTGTCCCGATACCATGAACCTGCAATCCAATGAATCCGATTGAGTCCATGTCGTCGATGAGGTTGGCAGCCGGAACTCCGTTGATCCAGGTACGGATCGAGTGACCGATAGCCTCCACATGATATTGGTTCCATCCGTTTTGTTTAAAGGCTTTTTGTACGGCAGGATTATCGCCCAACGGATATAACCATGCCCGACGGGCCTCGTCATACACTCCGGCGCTCCAACCGCGATCTGAAGGGTCAATCTCGATCTGGTAGCCATGAACCCGGCCATTCTGGTATTCTTTATAGCTGTGGCTCCTGATCTGCACGCCGGAATTCAGCTGCGGATCAACCAAAACATCAAACTCCAGAATAAAATCAGAGTAAAAAGCGGTAGTACAAAGAAAACTGTTAGGCGATGAGAGAACGGTTGAGCCGGTTATTGTACCATCCTTCACTTCATATTTTGCCTGACCGTTAAGCTGTTTCCATCCTTTAAGGTTTTTCCCGTTGAAGATGTAGGTCCAGTTTTCCTGTCCGGCAAGGGATATGGTCAATCCCATAATTGCCAGACTGATCATGAGTACAGATTTCTTAATCATTTCTTTAGAGTTGATTTTGGCTTAAAAGTACTAAAGCTTGCCATAATCAGAAGCAAATCGAAAGGAATGATTCGTATTAAGAAATCAACAAATACCGGTATTTTTGGTTATTGAACTATTAAATGATAAATCTTTGACTTATGAAGAATTTTGAATTCTATAATCCGGTGCGGATTCTATTTGGAAAAGGTACCATATCCCGGATTAGCAATCATTTGCCGGCCGGTGTGCCTGTTCTGTTTGTTTATGGTGGTGGGAGTATTAAGAAAAATGGTGTTTACGATCAGGTTGTTAAAGCGTTGGGTAAAACTGAATATTATGAATTTCCGGGTGTTCAGCCCAATCCGACCTATGAACAACTGATGCCCGCACTGGGGATTATCAGGGGGAAAAATATTGGGTTTATCCTGGCTGTTGGCGGCGGGTCGGTGATCGACGGATCTAAATTTTTAGCTGCAGCTGCTTGTTATAAGGGCGATGACCCCTGGGATTTTTTAAGTTTACAGGCCGAAGTGAAGGAAGCATTGCCGATCGGAACGGTTCTGACTTTGCCGGCTACCAGCACCGAGATGAACGGTAATTCAGTGATATCCAGGCTTTCAGTAAATCACAAACTTGCTTTCGGATCCTCTTTGCTGATGCCGCGGTTCTCAGTGCTTGATCCTGAAGTAACCTATTCTTTGCCCAAGAACCAGATAGCGAACGGGGTTATTGATGCATTCATCCACGTTCTCGAACAATATCTGACATACCCGTCCCGGGCTGAAGTGCAGGATCGGTTTGCCGAGAGCCTGCTGCTGATTCTGAAAGATACCGGATCAAAAGTGTTTGCAGATCCGGAGCCGGATTATAATGACAGGGCCAACTTCATGTGGGCTGCCACCAATGCATTGAATACATCCATTTCAATGGGTGTTATCAGTGATTGGAGTACCCATACCATCGGGCATGAACTTACTGCCTTGTATGGATTTGATCATGCTGTTTCACTGGCCATTGTATTACCCGGAGTCATGACTCATCTGCGGGAGAAACGAAAAGAAAAATTGCTGCAATACGGCGAACGGATCTGGGGAATAACCAGTTTCGACCACCAGGCAGCGATCGCCGAAACCATAAAATATACCGAACAATTTTTCCGCTGCCTCGGCGTGAAAACAAAATTATCGGAATATGGCATCGGGCCCGAAGCCATTGATAAGGTAGTTAACCAGCTCAGCAGCCATGGAGCTACCATGCTGGGCGGAGCCCGCGATGTGTCGATAGAGGATGTTCCGGCTATTTTGGGAACGCGGGTGTAAAAGAAAACTGTCACTTGTCACTTCTTAGCTGAATATGGAATACAGAATGATCATAATAATCACCAAAATCAGCGACAAAATCCTGGGATCAGTGATTCCGGTAACTTTCCCTTTCAACAGGAAGTTCAAAGGCCTATCCATCGTGTAGTCCTTGATTTTCTCGAAGTCGGGTTTTGGTGTTAACAAACTAACTACAACAAATAGGGAACTCAGGAAGACGAAAAGCCACCAACCCTGCATCATATAAGGTATTCCCAAAGTTTGAGTGATGATTTTGACATCGCCGAACGCAGGGAAATCGATCAAAAAGACTGATACACCGACTATAAAGCCGGTTATTATTGTAATGAGCGACGCCTCCTTGGTGCCCCGTTTCCAGAATACGCCGAATAGGAAAATCACGGCGATCGGAGGAGCAAGAACCGAAAGGATTGTATTGATAGCATCAAAAATACTCCGGAACCTTTCGATCATCGGTGACCAGGCAATAGCCAGGAGCATGACTATTATTGCGGTATATCTTCCGATTTTTACCTGTTGGTCATCAGTGGTCTCCGGTCGAACCCGTTTAACAATATCAACAGAAACCAAAGTTGCTGAGGAATTCAGGGCTGCGGCAACCGTACTCATCAAAGCGGCCAGTAAAGCTGCCGACATAAGCCCTTTCAGTCCGACAGGTAGCAGTTGGGTAATCAGTACAGGTAATGCCTCATTAGCGTTATTACCGGATAACCGAGTATGATGGAATACCAGGGGAGGTTAGGACTGCTTTCGGCACTGCGCAGTAAAACCAGTTGATCTGGCCGCAATGCCGCCTTCAGCTCGGCGAAATTATGAATACCATGTCCCGGAAGAGCGGTAATTGCCAGTATTGCCATTATGGAGGCACCAACAAGCAGTACCACTGTCTGGATGGTTTCTGTAACCACCACAGATTTTAGTCCGCCGATAATCGTATAGATCGATGTTATGACTGATATGATCATTATGGAGTACCACTTGTCTATCCCGAAAAAGGTTTCAAAAACAACGGCACCAGCATATAAACTGATCCCGATATGCAGGAACAGGGCTCCAAAGATTGCCAGAACTGCCAGGAAGGATCGGGAAGCTCCGCTGTACCTTCTTTCCAGAAATTCGGGAAGGGTTGAGATCTTATTGCGAAAATAGAATGGAGCGAATACCAATCCCAGGAGAATCAGCAGAAAAGTCGCCATCCATTCAAAATTTCCCTGAACCATCCCGTCGCGATAACCTCCTGATGCAAGTCCGACAAGGTGAATAGTCGATATATTTGCCGCAAACAATGCCGCACCAATGACGGCCCAGTTGAGGGATCTGTTAGCAAGGAAATAGGAACTGGTTGTCATTTTTTGCTTTCTGACAACCCAGATGCCCACAACCAGAATACCAATCAGGTAAACCAGGATCACAACAAGATCGAGTAGCGGAATTTTCATCGACGGATAACTATTAATGGTTTATTATTATTTAATCAGGTTACAGGTTTCCAATCGGTACAATTTGCTGATAAAACAAGAAACGGTCGATAACCAGGGCTCCAACCATTGTTATAAAGGCTAACAGGGCCGGTATGAATAAGTTACGCCTCTTCAGGGTGTCGGATCTTATGGAAAAGAATGCCCAAAACCCAAATGCAATGGTTAGGATTTCGAATCCGAGACGAAGATAAAAGGCAGGCAAATACTGATTTAACAGCAGACTCAGGCTCTGCCGGGCAGATTCACCGGCCTCTCCCAACCAGCCCATATGAACCGGTAAAAGTCCGATTTGAATCACAGGAATGGCGATGATCAGGACTGCCAACCCTTTCTGGCTTGCCCATGATCCGCTGTTTAGCTGAAAAAGAAGTAAAAAGCAGCTGCCGGAAAGGAACATCGCCAGGTAAAAGCCGATTGGGGTGAATATAGAATCCCAGGCTGGCATCGAGGGTAACTGGTAAATTCTGCTCATCACATAAACCAAAACTAATCCGGTTAAGGAGGTAAGATCAAGCAGCCATTTATATGAGCGGACCGCTGATGGAAACCTGAATTGTAAACCGGTGACAATGAGCAGCATACCCGAATAGATTATAACAAACAGGATTTCCCTGCTTAGCCATGAATTATTCAGATTTGATAATGTTTTCATGGCATTGACCGGATTACCCAGATGCAGGAGAGAAAAAACAACTCCGGCAAATGCAGCAATCAACGCAACCAGCAAAATCATCTGAAAACGGAGCGGAAGCTTCTCTTTTTTTAGGGCTATGGGAAACAGGAGGGAAAGATCATACAATAGAACCACACCAACGGAGAATTGCATTGTTAAGGTGAAAACCATTAATGGCCAATCACTATTGCTCATCTTTTACCTCCTCCCGGTTTATGATTGATGCTCCGAGCTCACCTGATCCGGCTTCCGGTCCGAAAGGTGATTCCCATTCCTGAATATATTTTGGAACAGCCGGAATTTCATCTCTCCTGAATTCTTCGAGTGAAATTTGGGGGTTATGAACCGGAACGCTATAAACACCTTGATTGGATTCAACAAATTGATCGAAGGGAGGCAAATTAGGAAAACGTGTTTCCCGGTACTGATCCTGGACAACAATGTAATCCACCAGGTTTTCATCTTCCAGTATACGCCCTGCACGATTGATATTTCCATGTTGGTTGGCCAGGACATTGGAAGCAACTGACCAGATAAAATCCCTGCGGTTTTGTTTACCCATCCGATGGCTGGTTTAGTTTCAGGTTTAAAAGTACACTTTGGCTGTGTAATTTAAAAACAGGCTGATGATGTTGTGTTGTAAAAGCATTTTCACAACATTCATGTCCGGTTTTTCATTAAACTCTTTTGCGAGTGAAGTAACTCCTTTATCCTGGAATCCGCACGGATTGATATAATTAAAATAGGTAAGATCAGTATTGACATTAAAAGCAAAACCATGCATAGTTACTTGACGGCTGGCTTTAACCCCGATGGCGCATATCTTCCTGGCTTTTGGGGTCTCCGGATCCAGCCAAACTCCAGTGGCACCAGCCAGGCGTGATGCGGATATCTCATATTCCTCCAAAGTATTGATAATTGCTTGCTCCAATGAAAAAACGTACTGTTTGATAGACATTCCAAATTGCTCAAGATCAAAAATAGGATACCCGACAATCTGCCCCGGTCCATGATAGGTGATGTCTCCTCCCCGATCGATATGATAATAAGTTGCCTGAATATTGTTCAGGAAGTTACTGTCGATCAGTAGATTATTCTGATCGCCTGATCTTCCCAAAGTGTAAACATGCGGATGTTCAACAAATAGTAAACGGTTGTCGGGATAGACCTGCTGATCGGGTAGGCTAGCCCGGTTGGTGAGTTTTTGGTTTACCCGTTCATTGAACAGGGTGACCTGGTAATCCCAGGCCTTCTTATAATCCATTAAACCCAGATCTTCATATACGATCGTTGGTATCATCTTTTGCTGTAATGTGTTTTTCTGCGTGATAGGAGGATCGAACCAATGGATGGCTTTCCACAAAGCGAAAACCTTTTTTCAATCCAATCTCTTCATACTTTTGATATTGTTCAGGTGTAATCCATTCGTTCACTGCAAGATGTTCCCTTGTGGGCTGAAGGTACTGGCCGATAGTCATCACATGGCATCCTGCTTTCAGAAGATCATCCATAGTCGCCAGTACCTCTTCGGGTGTTTCGCCCAAACCCAGCATGATTCCCGATTTTGAAACGATTCCCGAGTCGGAAATCTGCCGGATAACAGATAAACTGGTGTCATAACGGGCTTTTGTCCGGATATCCGGGGTTAACCTGCGGACAGTTTCCAGATTGTGCGAGATAACATCCGGTGCGGCATCGATCACCAGGCTTATTAATTCGGGGTTGCCATCAAAATCAGGGATTAAAGTCTCCATGGTAACCATTGGATTGACCTCCCGGATTGTACGGATGGTTTGAGCCCAGAAACCCGCACCGCGGTCGGGCAGGTCGTCACGGTCGACTGAGGTGATCACCGCATGTTTAACGCCCATCTTTTTAATAGAATCAGCTATCCTGGCGGGTTCGTCCGGGTCAGGCGGGAGGGGTTTACCTGTGGCTACGCCGCAAAATTTACATGCCCGGGTACAGATGTTTCCAAGAATCATAAAGGTGGCAGTTCCGGCCCGCCAGCATTCGCCTATATTCGGGCAATTGCCAGATATACAAATAGTATTAAGGTTGTTTTCTTTAACAATCCTGCGTATGTTTTGATGGGTTTCATCCTGATCCAGCCGTGACTTTAATTTTAACCAGTCGGGCAATCTGCCGTTTTTCGGTTCTTCCATTAGTTCTAAAAAGTAATTGTCAAAAGTACTCGATAATAGTGCAAATTTTTTCTGTTAATTTATTATCAGGATTGCAAAAAAGCTTTATTTTTACACATCTAAGTAATCAAATATCTATATAATCAGATATATGTCAACACGACGGAATTTTATCAGGATTTCTGCACTGGGAGCGGGAGGAACGGTAGTAGCCTGGCCACTGGTTAAGAACTTTGCCAAAGAGCTGGTTGATACTGAACGATTCATTTTCGAAGGGATGCGCCGGACTCCAACCTATTGTGAGATCTGTTTCTGGAAATGTGCAGGGTGGGTTTACAAAAATGATAAGGGGGATCTCTGGAAAATCATTGGAAATGATGAGGATCTTCATTGTAATGGCCGGTTCTGTCCGAGAGGCACTGGTGGGGTAGGGATGTACAACGATGAAGACCGGTTAAAAACTCCACTCATACGGACTCAGGACAGAGGCAAGCAGGTTTTCAGGGAAGCTACCTGGGATGAAGCCTTTACCTGTATTGCTGACAAGTTAAAGAAGATCTCCGCGGAGCATGGCCCGGAGTGCACCGCATTGTTTACGCATGGGTCGGGGGGAAAATACTTTTCAACACTGTTAAAAGCATTTGGCTCTCCACATATTGCTGCACCATCCTATGCGCAATGCCGGGGTCCCAGGGAGGTGGCTTTTCAGAATACCTTCGGGGAAGGCGTCGAAAGTCCGGAACGTACGGATATCCGCGATACAAAATGCCTGGTATTAATCGGAAGCCATATCGGCGAAAATATGCATAACGGCCAGGTTCAGGAGATGTCCGATGCCATTGATAAAGGTGCCACCATTATCACGGTTGATCCCCGTTATTCCACGGCTGCCAGCAAATCTAAATATTGGCTTCCGATTAAGCCCGCAACTGATCTGGCCTTGCTCCTGGCATGGATTCATGTAATTCTGGAGGAGGAATTATATGATAAGGCATATGTGGAGAAGTACACCTTTGGATTGGATTTCCTGAAAGCCCATGTCAAGGAAATGACTCCTGAATGGGCCTATGGAATTACCACAATTAAACCGGAAATTATCAGGCAAACAGCCCGTGAAATGGGGCATGCTTCACCCGCGGCTATTGTTCATCCCGGACGTCATGTAACCTGGTATGGCGATGATACACAGAGGCTCCGTGCGGTTGCAATTTTAAATGCTCTTTTAGGCTCATGGGGAAGGCGGGGAGGCTTTTACAGGCCTGAGTCAATAACTTTGCCTGAACCTCCGCATCCCGCATACCCAACCCCCAAAAGAACCTGGAGGACCGAATTCCCCGACTTGTTCCGTCTATCAGATACTGTTTTGGCAAATGGAGTTTGTGATGCAACTATACCTGATCCCAGCCGCGGATGCAATTTCAAAGCCTGGATCGTTAACGGAACCAACCTGATCGAAACCCTGCCCAATCAGGACAATACCATTAAGGCCATCGAAGCTCTTGACCTTCTTGTGGTGATTGACACCATGCCGATGGAGGTTACCGGTTATGCTGATGTGGTATTGCCCGAATGTACCTATATCGAAAGATATGATGAGATCCGGGTGAGTCCGCACCGAAAACCGCAAATCGCCCTGCGGATGCCGGCCTTAAAGCCAAAGTACGATACGAAACCTGCTTATTGGATGGCCAGGGAGCTTGCGAAAAAAATGGGTCTGGAAGCCTATTTCCCCTTTGAAAACATAGAGGATCTCCTGGATTGGCAGCTCAAACAACTGGGCACCAGCCTGGAAGAGATGCAACGAATCGGGGTAAAGACTTTTGACCGAACGGCGGATGACCTCTATTTTGCTCCCGATGAGGAGGTTGAATTTTCTACCAATTCCGGAAAAATTGAATTGTATGCAACCGCTTTTGAGCAGGAAGGATTTGACCCATTGCCGAAATACACTGCCCATGAGGAACCGCCTGACGGATATTACCGCCTGAATTACGGCCGTGCTCCGATGCACACGTTCAGCAGAACTTCCAATAATCCTAATCTCGCCGACCTGATGGATGAAAATGCGGTTTGGGTCAATCCGAGGGTTGCGAAAGAGTGGGATTTGAAAAACGATCAGTATATACATTTAAAAAATCAGGACGGTAAACGGTCGGAATTTCCGATCAAAGTTAGGATAACCGAAAGAATCCGCTGGGATTCGGTTTACATGGTCCATGGCTTCGGACATGATCAGAAACGCCTGAAGCGTTGTTATGGAAAAGGTGCCAGCGATACCAACCTGATAACCAAGGTGCTGGTTGATCCGCTTATGGGCGGGACCGGGATGCGCGGCAATTTCGTCACTTTCGTTACTAAAACGGAGGAGGTTAAGTCATGAGATACGCGATGGCTGTTGATACGAAAAAGTGTGTGGGATGCTGTGATTGCGTCGTTGCGTGCCAGACTGAAAACTATGTTCCTATCGGCTTTTGCCGCGATTGGGTCGTGGAGGTTACCGATGGAACTTATCCAACCCTTGAACTTGAGCTGCGCTCTGAACGATGCAATCATTGCGCTAATTCACCTTGCGTTCGTTGCTGTCCCACCGGTGCCAGTCACTATGAAAAAGGTGGCATTGTGGTGGTTACCCATAACAAATGCATCGGCTGCGGTGCCTGCATCACTTCCTGCCCATATGATGCCAGGTATTCCCATCCGGATGGTTATGTGGATAAATGCACCTTCTGCCTCCATCGGGTTGAAAAAGGCCTTAAGCCAGCCTGCGTTGCCGCCTGTCCGACTAAATGCATGTATTTCGGTGATCTTGATGATTCCAAAAGTCCGGTTTCAGTTGTCCTGAAAAACCGGAAGTACAAAACTCTCATTCCGGAAGCCGGAACCAAACCGCAACTCTATTTCTTAATCTAAACCTGATATTGTTATGAGAGAAGAGATTATTGTCAGTGGCAGGATGAATCCGAATATCGATCCCTACCTGAACATATGGCACTGGCAGATACCCTTATATCTGTTTCTTGGAGGCCTTGCTGCGGGGATCCTGTTTTTTGCTGCCTTGTTTTATCTCAGGGGCAAGGAAAATGAGTACCGGGCTGCCGTTAAAATTGCACCGATGATCGTTCCCGTTTTACTGATTCTCGGTCTGTTTGCACTTTTTCTGGATCTTAAACATAAAGCGCATTTCTGGCAGCTATACACGGTGATCCGTTTGCAATCACCCATGTCGTGGGGTGCCTGGACTTTAATGATTATTACGCCCCTTTCCTTTATCTGGGCAGCACTTCATATTAAAGAAGTCTTTCCGAAGTGGGAATGGAAGTATCAGTGGCTAAAGGATCTGGAAACTTTTTTTCAGAAATATAAGAAACTAATAGCCTGGCTGATGGCAATTTACTCTGTCATACTCGGCGTCTATACCGGGATACTGTTTTCAGCTTTTAATGCCCGGCCCTTATGGAATACTTCTATTTTAGGACCCCTATTTCTGGTTTCCGGACTTTCTACAGGCGCGGCAACGGCTATCTTGTTCTCCAAAAACCATGAGGAGCGTAAAACATTTGCCCGGATCGATCTTTTACTGATTGCTATTGAGCTTTTCCTGATCGTGCACATGTTCATGGGATTTCTGGCTAGCACCCAGGTGCAGATCGATGCCGCCAACCTTTTCCTCGGTGGTCCTTATACCGCTCCTTTCTGGATGCTGGTTGTGGCCATGGGATTGATCTTACCTGCTATTCTTGAGGCGCTTGAACTGATAAAATTCAAAATCCCGGTTTATATACCGGCCATTCTGGTACTCTTTGGCGGAATCATGATGCGTTTTATTTTGGCCTATGCCGGCCAGATGAGCCGATGGCTTTATTAACATTGTAGAGACGCATAATTGCGTCTTATAAAATTTGCGTTTCGCATTGTAAAGACGCATATAGAGACGCATTTATGCGTTCCTACAAGTCATTTAGACAGATAATTAACACAATTGAAAAATATCAAACCATGGAGAAAGAAAACAAAGACCGGTCACGAAGATATCTGAACCCCTATCTGGGGGGAGTCTTGCTTGGCCTTGTATTAATTGCGGCAAATTATATTGCCGGTCGCGGTCTCGGTGCCAGCGGTGCTGTTAAAAGTGTGATTATTGCAGCTAACAAGGTAATTGCTCCCGCACACGTTGAAAAGAATGCTTTTTATGCTGAATCGATAAAACAGCATCCAAACCCCCTGAAGAACTGGCTGGTATTCGAAATGGCCGGAGTACTTGTCGGAGGCTTCCTGTCGGGCAGCCTTTGGGGTAGATTGAAACTCAAAGTGGAACACAGTCCGAAGATCACATCCCGCAAGCGACTGATCATGGCTGGGACAGGCGGGGTGCTTTTTGGATTTGGCTCACAGCTCGGCCGCGGATGTACCAGTGGGTCGGCACTGAGTGGGATGGCAGTTTTATCGCTCGGCGGTTTTATAACCATGGCTGCCATTTTCGGAACAGCCTTTGCCCTGGCTTATTTCTTTAGAAAAAATTGGATTTAACCTTAAAAAGATTGATTATGGGACCGTTAGTTGTTAATGGAATAATATCTGAGAACACAAATTTGCTGCTTGCTTTCATCATAGGCATTGGATTTGGTTTTGTGCTGGAAAGCAGCGGATTCTCTTCCAGCCGGAAATTGGCTGGTGTTTTTTACGGGTATGATACGGTTGTGTTAAAAGTATTCTTCACCGCCGCTATCACCGCAATGCTTGGGATGCTGTTTCTGAGCCTGTTTGGATGGCTCGATCTGGATCTGGTATACGTCAACCCAACCTATCTTTCTTCTGCAATTATTGGTGGGGTTGTGATGGGAGCCGGATTTATTATCGGTGGATTTTGCCCTGGAACCAGCTTTGCGGGAGCATCCATCGGGAAAATAGATGCAATGGTTTTTGTCGGTGGGCTGTTTATCGGAGTGATCATATTCTCCGAAGGATACCCCCTCTGGGATAATCTGTACATGGCTGCTTTTAATGGCTCTCCTAAACTAAGCGAGTCACTCGGACTTTCCGACGGCATCGCAGCGCTTGGTGTAATTCTGGCGGCTATCGGGATGTTTTATGTCGCCGAATGGGCTGAGAAGAAATTTCCGCGTGAAGAATATTAAATCAAAAAGAAATTATGAAAGCAAGAGTTATATTATCGATTAGTATCGTTGGGCTCGGCCTGATTATTGCCGCAGTTCCGCAAAATACTACCCACCCCTATAAGCTGACTGCAGATCAGCTTCTCGAGGAGGTAAAGGGCCGCCAGCAATTCTTTAGTCCGGATGAACTGGCTGATAAACTGATCAATAAAGATCCATCCATCCAGCTGATCGATGTCAGGGACCAGGATGAATTCGAGAAGTTCAGTCTTCCCGGAGCCATTAATATCCCATTATCCGATCTGCTTAATGAACAATATACCGATGTGCTGAATCAGGATGTTAAGATGAACATTCTTTACAGCAATGGCAGCATTGAGGCTAACGAAGCCTGGATGATCACCAGACAACTTGGTTATAATAATTTGTTTGTGCTGGAGGGAGGCTTGAATTATTGGGTTGAAACCATCATGAATCCCCAGAAACCGGCCTCTACGGCTCCGAATGAGGAACTGGCCCGGTATGATTTCCGGCAGGCAGCAGGATCCGCTTTAGGGGGTGGGGGAGCCGTTCAATTGGCAGCACCTGCTGATCAGGGTGCAGGTGCAAAACCGGGCCTGACTAAAAAGCCAGGAAAGAAAAAGGCTTCGGGGGGCTGCTAAGCAGTAAGCAGTAGGCAGTAGGCAGTAAACAGTTGGCAGTTGGCACAGTAGGCTGGCAGTGGTACTTGTCATCCCGGCGAAGGCCGGGATCCCCTCACTAACCACGAAAGTATGCAGTTGTAGAGACGCATATATGCGCCTCTACTTCGTCCAATAATTAACCTCGGCTTCTGTCTGATGATCAGTTAGCTGCAGCCAGTATGCCGGGGTTATTCTATGCCCGTTCGGACTTAATAAACTTCTTTTATATATATCCACAACGGCGTGGAAAACAAGGTCCGTTACACCAATTTTCCAGGTACCTGCTTCATCAACAGCTGTTTTAACCTCGTAGCCGTTAAATTCAAGGATCAACCGGAGAAATTCCTTACGATTGCGTGAAATGCCAGATTCCACTGAGGTGCAACGTTTCCCGTCGATTACTTCAATAAGATGTTTTCCCTGATTAAGAGCCATGGTGGTAACTAATTAATTCCGAAACTGATATTGTAAATGTATTGATAGATGAAGCTGGCAAATCCGATAAAGAAAATACCGGCAACGCAGATCAGAAGGCTGATACGCATTGGCCAGGGGGTTTTGAAAGTGGCAATCGGATTATCGGATTTGTCGATTAGCATTGCCTTCACTACCCGCAGATAATAATACAGTGATACGGTTGCATTCAATACAGCAATCAGTACCAGTATATAATAGCCCTTGGCCCCTGCAGCTGTGAACAGGAAGAATTTGCCGAAGAATCCTGCAACCGGTGGAATTCCTGCCAGGGAAAACATCGACAGCAGCAATATCAGGCTCAGCTTCGGATTGGTTTTGTACAGGCTGGTGTAGTCTGAAATGTTTTCCTTGCCGGTCTGTTCTGAAATGGCTGAAATAACACCGAATGCGGCCAGGTTGGTAAATACGTATATCAGCATGAAATAAACCACTGTAGTCATACCCAATTGACCGCCCTGCATGATTCCCAGAAGGATAAAACCGGCCTGGGCAATTGAGGAAAAGGCCATGAATCGTTTAAGGTTCTCCTGCCGAAGGGCAAACAGGTTACCGATTGTCATGGTGGCTACAGCCAGTGTATAGAGCAATGGTTCCCAAACAGCAGTGATTGAACTGAATACCCGATAGAGGATGATCATGAATGTAAATACCGCTGCACCTTTTGATACCACCGAAAGATAGGCGGTAACGTTCACCGGTGCGCCTTCGTAAACGTCGGCTGTCCAGAGATGGAACGGAACGAGTGATATCTTAAAGGCCATGCCGGCTACAAAGAACACAAAACCAAAGGTTTGCAATGAATTATTGCCGATATTGGATACGACATCTGCAAAATAGATCGATCCGGTTGTTCCGTAAATGAAGGATAAACCATAGAGTAAAATCCCCGACGAGAGAGCTGAAGTCAGAATCAGCTTAATACCTGCTTCTGCTGATTTTTCGCTGAATTTTTCATAGGCGGCTAAGGCGGCCATTGGAATAGTTGCCAGTTCCAGACCAATATACATCATCAGGAAATCACCTGAGGAAATCATGAAATTCATACCAATCAGCGTCGAAATGATCAGAATGAAAAATTCACCGATCTTTCCGTTGTTCTCTTCCCGTTTGAGCCAGGTGAACGACTGAAGGAAAACAATAAATACCCCCATATTCAGAATGCTCTTCATAAACATGGTGATCTGGGTGGTTTGGAAACTGCCGCCAAATAACTGGCCTTCCGGTAAGGGCAGAAAGTTGATCAGAGTAGCCACTCCAAACAGGATGGTACCAATAGAAATAAGTTTGTGCTTATTTTCATTTTTGGTAAAGATTTCCGCTATAAGCAAAATCAGGACGATCCCAACCAGGATCAGTTCGTTTCGCATGAGGTTGAAAGAAGCAATGTCCATCTCTTTAATATTTTATAGCATGGCTGTTAACCGTTCAACAATAGGATTGAGTGCATCCATTAGTGTGCTGGATAGATAGGAGGGGTAAAAACCGATTATGGCGATCGGCATTATCAGTACAACTACGCTGATTCGCTCATACCATTTTGCATCAGGGAATTCGAGGTACTCTTTTTCTCTGATCTGGCCGAGCAGCAGCTTCCCGACAACCCGGAGGATATAAACTGCAGTAACGACAATGGATGTTGTAGCAATAATGGTTGCAACCCGATGGAAAGTATCCGGGTGCTGGAATGCGCCGATAAAAACGGTCATTTCGGCAACAAAACCGCTTAATCCCGGAAGACCAAGAGATGCCAGACCCGCAATAACATAAGCAACGCTGAGGAAAGGAATAACATTCATCAGTCCGCCCATCTGGTCGATATTCCGGGTGTGCGTTCTTCCGTAAATCATCCCGATCAGGGCAAAGAAGAGGGCTGTCATTAATCCATGTGAAATCATCTGAAGAACAGCTCCGTTCATGGATGTTTTATTCATCATCAGCAAGGCAAACAGAACAAGCCCGCAATGGCTAACAGAGGAATAAGCGTTGATATACTTGAGGTCTTTCTGCCAGATGGCCCCGAAAGCCCCGTAAACAATGCTGATAGTAGCTAGAATCAGGAATATCCACGACATCTCATTCGCAGCTTCAGGCAACAGGAACATGGCAACCCGCAAACAGCCATATCCACCAAGTTTCATCAGCACACCGGCATGCAGCATGGAAACAGCCGTAGGTGCCGAGGAGTGGCCGTCCGGCGACCAGGTATGCAACGGGAACAAGGCTCCCAGGATTCCAAAGCCCACGAACAGGAATGGGAAGAAGAAGCGCTGCATGGCAATCGGGAAAGATATTTTCGATAACTCGAGCAGGTTAAAGGTGATCGGCCCGGCTGAGGAAGAGTAAAAGTAAAGACCTAATAATCCAACTACTAGCAAAGCAGAACCTCCCATCAGCATAAGGGTAAGTTTCATGGCTGAATATTCCTTCGGACCGCTTCCCCAAATGCCGATAAGCAGATACATGGGGATCACTGCGAGTTCATAGAAGAGGAACATAGTAAAGAGGTCGACTGATATAAAGAACCCGAAAACTCCTGTTGCCAGCAATATCAGGGAGATAAAAAATTCGCGGGCAAGATATTCAATCTGCCAGGAGGCGAAAATGCCGGCAAAAACGACTATCGATGTAAGCAGGATCATCCAAACGGCTATGCTGTCGACGCCAACGGAATAGTGAATATTAAGGGTTTTAAACCAGGTAAAATCACTCAGGAAGAGAAACTCCCCTGTCATGCCGGCTTTGCGCTGGGCAAAGAAGCTGATTACCAGAATCACCGAGGTAAGGAGCTGGAGCGTCATGCCTGCAGCAGCAGCCACCCTTGCGCCCTTGAAGTCTTTGGTAAAAACGATGCCAATGACCGTCAGTACTGGAATAATAATAAGCAGGTTCAGAATATTCATAATCGGTTTCTATTTCAGATTAAACCTCAATGATCAGATTAGAAAAGAAAATATAAGTACCAGGATGATCGCAGAAAGTACGAACACCATACCATATTGAGGCAGGTTCCCTGATTGCAGGCCTTTGATTTTTCTTGAACTGGTAACAGTGATCCAACCGATACCGTTCATGGTTCCGTCAACAATGTGCCTGTCGAACCAGGCAACCGGCCGTGCTATGTAATTAAAAATGATCTTCTTGGTAATAAACATATACACCTCATCGATATAGAATTTGTGGTATACCGCCTGATAAAAACCACCGAGGGATTTCGAAATCCGTTCAGGTATCGTTGATTCTTTCTTATATAAGATCCAGGCGATCAGAATACCGGTCAAGCCGATCAGAACCGATGGAATCGCAATTCCAAAATCCATGTGGGATTCAAATGGCATCGAATCCGATGTAACCAATTTGCTGAAGGGAATATAGCCTGCAAAGACCGAACCCAATGCAAGAATCATTAACGGAATGGTCATCGTTTTCGGAGACTCGTGCGGTGTGTGATGATAATGCTTCTCCTTGCCCCAGAAAATATTGAAATAGAGCCTGAACATATAGAAAGCGGTTAATCCGGCTACCAGGAATTCGACGGCAAACAGCAACTTATTGTGTTCATAGGCTGCTACCAGAATTTCATCTTTACTGAAAAACCCGGATAGGAATGGAACTCCGGCAATGGTCAGACAGGCAATCAGGAAGGTGATGTGGGTAATTGGCAGGTATTTCCTTAAGCCGCCCATATCCTGCATAACATTGCTGTGAACAGCGTGGACGATTGATCCGGCCCCCAGGAAGAGTAATGCTTTAAACATGGCATGATTGAAGAGATGGAACATGGATGCCATGTAACCGACACCTTCATGACCACCATAACCCGAAACACCGAGTGCCAGCATCATGTAACCGATTTGCGACAGGGTAGAGAAGGCCAGTACCCGCTTGATATCATACTGGGTACAGGCAATTACCGCTGCAAACAGGGAGGTAAATCCTCCCACATAGGAGATGACTGTCAAAGCATCCGGGGCCTGGAAGTAGAATACCGGAAACATCCGGGCAACCAGAAATACACCGGCTACAACCATGGTTGCAGCATGGATAAGGGCTGACACAGGTGTCGGGCCTTCCATGGCATCGGGCAACCAGATGTGTAACGGAAACATGGCGGATTTTCCGGCTCCACCCATAAATATGAGCAATGCGGCCCAGGTCATGACCGACATGCCCAGGAAACTAACACCGGCTGTTTGGGCAAAGATGCTCTGATCGGTGCCTGTAAGTATTTTAAAATCAAATGTCTGGGTGAAATATGACAAAAGGAGTATCCCAATCAGGAAGCCGAGGTCGGCAAACCGTGTTACGATAAATGCCTTTTTCGATGCAGCAACCGCCGAATCTTTTGAATAATAGAATCCAATCAGCAGAAATGAAGATACCCCGACAAGCTCCCAGAAAATGTACATCTGGAAGATATTGGTTGCTACAACCAATCCGAGCATCGAAAATGAAAACAGGGAAAGGAAGGAGAAGAAACGCTCAAACCCTTTTTCCCCTTTCATGTATCCCAGACTGTATATATGAACCATGAATGAAACCGTGGTTATCACCACCAGCATCATCACCGAAATCGGGTCGAGCATAATGCCCATCTGAATGGTTAATGCATCGGACAACCGAAGCCATTCCATCGACATCGCGATTACTTTCGGGAATGAACCGTCGACCATTCCATCAACAAAGAAATACTGCCAGGCAGTGAGATAAGCCAGAAGTGTGATCACTCCAAGTCCAATCGTACCAATTAAACCGGATACAACCGGCTTTAGCTTCATTCCGATAAGCCCGTTGAACAGGAATGTTGCGAAAGGAATCAGGAGGATCAATATGGTTAATGAATAATTCATAACAGCCAAATGGTTGGATTAATACTTCATTTCATTGACTTTATCGACGCTGATCGAGTTCAATCGCCTGTATATGTTGATGATAAGGGCAATTGCAACTGATGCTTCAGCGGCAGCGATCCCGACTACAAACAGGGCGAAAAAATGTCCCTGAAGCTGATCAGGAAACAGGTATTTGTTGAAAACGACCAGGTTAATATTGACAGCGTTCAGAATCAGCTCTATTGACATGAGAATCGTGATCATGTTACGCCGGATGATAAAACCGCAAACGCCTGCAAAAAACATAAATGAGCTGACTATCAGCACGTGGGTTATGGGAATTCCTTGTAACATATGATGATGTTTAGAGTTTAGGGTTTATTTATTTGCCTTTTTTAGCAATGATGATGGCGCCGATCATCGCGGCGAGGAGCAGGATACTGATCACTTCAAAAGGCAGGGCATATCCATTTTTACCAGTACCAAGCAGTTGTGTTCCGATAGCCTGCATATCCACTTTCATGGCAGGTGCTGTTGAGGGAGTAAAGGCATACTTCAGTATGGCGACTGTTGAAAGAGCGAATCCGGATACTCCCACCAGTATGCCCATAACCAGTCGGATAGCTTCAGGTTTGGCAAATTTATGACTGATATGGCTGGTTAGCAGGATCGAGAAAATGATCAGAACAACGATCCCTCCTGCATAAAGCACCAACTGGACCCCTGCCATAAACTGATAATCAACCATGAAGTAAAACCCTGCTGTGGCAACCAACACACAAAGAAGGTAAAAAGCCGCCCGAAGGATCCGTGTGGTTGTGATGGTCAGGACCGAACAGATCACAATAACGGCAGAAAGAAGATAAAACATTAAGACATTCAGTGCCATATCGGTTTAGTTAGCTGGGTTAGACTTCGGAACAGTATCGATTGCCGGTTTAGGAGCATTCGGCTCCTTCGGCTCTTTTTTAATCCGTGATCCGGGTTGATTCAATACTTTGGTGAGCTTGTTGCGATCAAAAACAGCATGCTCAAATTCCTGGGAAAAGGCAAGTGCATTGCTCGGACAGCTTTTAACGCACAATCCGCAAAAGGTGCACATCGACAAATGATAAATATGCTTATCAATAATGCGTTCAGCTTTGCCATCCTCGTTGGGAACCGAATCGGTAATGATTTCGATGGAACCGTTCGGACAATTTAACTGGCAGATACCGCATCCGTTGCAATGGTGAAAGTTATTTTCATCATGTTTAAGGATCACCTCGCCCTTGAACCGGTCGAACATTTTCAGTTCCTTGCGATTTTCCGGATATTGCTGAGTTACAATCTGTTTCGGATGTACAAAGTAGTACCCGGTAACCATAAGTCCTTTCCAGAGGGATTTTAGCCCATAGAAAATATCGCTGAAGTATTTGCCTACTGAATTCATAGCCGTTATTTAATGTACCATCCCATGAGGACGATGAAAGAGATGATCAGAATGTTCACCAGGTTGATAGGAAGTAAATATTTCCACTCCAGTGTCAGCAACTGGTCGATCCTTAACCTTGGGAACGTCCATTTGAACCACATAATCAGGTACATAATGAAGATTGTTTTCCCGAAATACCAGAAGATCGGCGGTATAAAGTCCATGACATGGTTAAACCCTTGCAGATTGCCTATGTGGAGCGGCATCCAGCCACCGAGAAACACAGTGGCAGCCAGTGATGCAACGATAAACATATTCATGTATTCGCCCAGAAAGAAGAAGGCGAAACGGATACCGGAATATTCGGTATGGAAACCGGCTGTTAGTTCAGATTCAGCTTCTGCAAGGTCAAACGGACCGCGGTTGATCTCAGCAGTACTGGCAATCAGAAAAATGATAAAGGAAATGATAGCAGGAATATGTCCTTTAAAGATCCACCATCCGTTAGCCTGGCTTTCCACAATCGTTGAAAGCTGCATCGATCCGCTGAAGATAACTACCGATAATAATGCCAATCCAACCGACAACTCATAACTGACAACCTGAGCACCGCTTCGCATCGCTCCGATCAGTGAATACTTGCTGTTGCTTGACCATCCGGCCAGCAGGATACCGATTACCCCAATGGATGAAACCGCCATCATATAAAAAACGCCGATGTTAAAATCAACGGCGTGTAATCCTTTGGCAAACGGAATGGCAGCAATAGCCATAAAGGAAGCAATGATCACAATAAATGGAGCGACGTTAAACAGAAGTTTATCCGCTTTCCTGATGGTGATCAATTCTTTCATCAGCAATTTGATAAGGTCGGCAATGGTCTGAAACAGTCCCCACTTGCCGACCCGGTTGGGCCCGACACGGTTCTGCATAAAAGCGCATACCTTGCGTTCGAGATATACGAGGTACAGACCAATGACTGCATAGAAAAGCAGGATAATTATCCCCACAATGGCTAATTCCGTAATAAAGGCCCAGGTTGGTGCCATTTTAGCATACAGGAATTGGTCGATGGCCTTTGTGGTGCCTGAGAAGTCGTAAATATTAAACGGCATCTTTATGGTTATAATCGGTTGAACTATCGGTCAATATCAGGAATAACGAGATCGAGGGAGCCGCTGATGGCAATCAGGTCAGCAATCTTGTTCCCGGCTGCCAGTCGGTTCATTACAAACAGGTTGGAGAAGTTCGGTGTACGAAAATGCATCCGGTATGGAGTTTTTTCACCTTTGCTTACCACATACACTCCCAGTTCACCCCTTGCAGTTTCAACCCGTTGCGAGTACTCGCCTTCAGGAAGTCTTATCACCGGTTTCATTTTGGCAGTAAAATCACCTTCAGGAATGTTATCTATCAGTTGTTCAATGATTTTCATTGACTCCCACATCTCATCCATACGAACTTTATATCTTGCCCAGGTATCGCCTTCGGTGTAGAGGATTTCTTTGAAATCGACCTTGTCATAGGCACTATATGGGTACAATTTGCGGATATCACACGCGAAATTTGAAGCTCGTCCGGGAGGGCCGGTTAAACCGTAACTGATGGCTTCTTCTTTGGATAAAACTCCCATCCCTTTCGTCCTCATCTCAAAAATGATATTGCCCGTAAGCAACTCATCAAATTCCGGAAGTTTTTTGCGGAAATATTTTATGAATTCTTTTGTCCTTTTCTGAAAGTTCGGATGAATATCGTTCATTAATCCGCCGGGGCATATATAGCTGTGAAGCAGTCTGGATCCGAAGGATTCTTCGAAAATGTCCAGAATTTTTTCCCTGTCGCGCAAACCGTAGAAAAAGCAGGTTAATCCTCCCATATCCATTCCGAATGCAGCCCACCAAAGCTGATGTGACTGAATACGCTGGAGTTCAGATAAAATGGTGCGGATATATTTCACACGCTCGGGAACTTCAACACCAGTTGCCTTCTCAACCAGCAGTGATACAGCCTCATTGTTCATGTGGGCTGACAAATAATCCATCCGGTCAGTAAGGTGGATGATCTGGGGATACGTGAGCCGTTCGCACATTTTCTCGATGCCGCGGTGGATATAGCCACAGTGCGGAATCACATATTCGAGCATTTCTCCCTTAAGTGAAACGACAAACCGGAGTACTCCGTGTGTAGAAGGGTGCTGCGGCCCTATATTGATGATATAGTCACCGTCTTCTCTGGCGGTTAGTATATCTTGCAATTCAACTTCCTGCATGTGTTAACGTTCGATAAAGTTAATATCGTCCCTGTAATCTTTTCTAAGCGGGAAACCCCAGCCATCTTCTAAAAACAACCGCCTGGGATCGGGATGGTTGGTAAAACTTACCCCCATCAGGTCATAGATTTCGCGTTCCTGAAATTCTGCTGTTTTCCAGAGGTCACTAATGGATTCAACTACCGGATTATCATGATCGGCAAGGTCTGTTTCAATGGCGACGATATGCCTCAATAGGGTGGATTCCAGGTAATAAACGAGCGTAAACCGGTCTTCGCGGTCAATCCCGTACATATTAAAAAGGTAATCAAACTGAAGCCGGCTGTCATCGCGTAGTGTCATTGCCAGGCTATGAATAGATCCAGCATCAGCTTTAACCCGGACCGGATCCTGCGAAGTATTGATTTCCAAAGAAGGAAACAATTCTGAAAGGACTTGTCCTAATTGCTCTTTTTCCATATCCGGCTGATTAAATATAGTTCTCCATCGGGTCGCGCGGACTCCTCATGGTATCGGTTTTCATTTTGCGCTGCAGCTGCATAACTCCGTAAAGCAAAGCTTCCGGTCGGGGAGGGCAGCCAGGGACATATACATCCACGGGGATCACGTGATCAACGCCGCGTACCACCGAATAGGTATTATAATAGAAGGGTCCGCCCGAGCAGGCGCAGGCACCCATGGCAATAACATATTTCGGATCGGCCATCTGATCGTAAAGGCGTTTCAAAACCGGTGCCATCTTGTGCACAATGGTTCCGGCCACAACAATCACATCGGCCTGGCGCGGGGTAGCCCGGTAAACTTCCATCCCGAAACGGGAGAAGTCGTGCCGCGGAGCACCGGCAGCCATCATTTCGATTCCGCAGCAGCTCGTGGCAAAAGTCAGCGGCCATATGGAGTTCGAACGTCCCCAGTTGATGATGTCATCAATGGTGGTCATCAGGATACTACCTCCTGAATGTTTGAAGATGTCCAGGGTATCATTATCCTGGAAATCCTCATTTTTCATCGATTTGATTTTTACACCCATTTCAAAGCTTCTTTTTTCCAGGCATATAACAGGCCCAAGCCCAGGATCAGGAAGAAAATCACGATCTCGACAAAAGCCCTTAAGCCGATTTCTCTCATTACTACACCCCAGGGGAAAACAAACACTGTTTCCACGTCAAATATCAGGTATACAATCGCAAAGAGGTAGTACCCGACATTAAACTGGATCCAGGCATTCCCTTCGGCAGGGATACCGCATTCGTAGGGTTCGAATTTAACGGGTGATTTACTGATGCGCGGTGCTATAAAGGTTGAGAACAAAACTGCACCTCCAACAAGAACAACACCAACAATAAAGAAAAGAACCAGAGATTCGCTGCTCATAGTGTTAGAAAATTATCAGGCAAAAGTATGTTTTTCCGATATATGTAAATGTAGATATAGGAATACCTTCGGATATCATTTGTCATATAAAAACTGATATACATCGTTTAATAAATGATCTATGTCAATCCCGGTTGTCGGTTGTGAGTTATGGTTGTTATG
>JBBAAF010000035.1:0-31102 GCA_041658425.1 Bacteroidales bacterium
GGAATCCGGGAAGCTCTTTAAATATGCCGATGCATCCCATACCGGGACCCTCACTGAAATAACCCCGGTTGAATTCCCAACCGCAAACATCTCCTGCATCGATATTGCAGGATCCGAAGATACTTTATTGGTAACCTTTTCAAATTACGGCGTTCCGTCAGTTTGGCTCAGTGTAAACGGTGGAGCCAATTGGAAAAATGTTGAAGCCAATCTTCCTGATATGCCCATCCGCTGGGGAATTTTTCATCCCCAATCCGGTAAGCAGGTTATGCTGGCAACTGAAACAGGTATCTGGACCACCGATAATATCCTGGCTCAGAATGTCATCTGGAGTCCTGATAATCAGGGTCTGGCAAATGTCCGGATCGATATGCTTAAATTCCGGAAATCCGACAATACCGTTCTGGCTGCCACTCATGGACGAGGGATGTTTACTACCAACTGGCAACCCGTTTACACCAACAGTAAGATTGATGAATCCCTGGTTGCTGAAGGCGTTCAGGTATTTCCGAATCCAACGGATGGCCGGTTTGAAGTTCAGATCAGCCTCACGGGTAAAATGCAGTTCACCATTATGGATATCAGCGGCCGAATGGTAGTTTCCGAAAACATTTCATCCAATGGTGGAAGCTTCCGGAAAGCCTGCGATCTGACCAATGAACCAATTGGTACATACTTGGTTAACTTACGTATCGGAGAACGCAGTATTACCAAGCAGGTAATAGTTAAATAGATGGTTAGTGGTTAGATGGTTAGTGGTTAGAAGGTTAGTGGTTAGAGGTTAGAAGGTTAGTGGTTAACCGCTAACCTCTAACCTCTAACCTGCCTGATTGGATCCGTAATTGGAGCCATGCTGGGAGTGTTCAGGTGGATATTTGCCTGATTATAGCAGCTTGAAGTGGTACGTTATCGACCCCTTCTGATACACGGGTGCATCAGTGCCCGTTACTTTGTTAAATTTGGCAGCCATGGCAACTTTGCGGGCGGCATCCCATAACCTTGAATCGGTGGTTGTTGTTCCTTTGGCACCGGGAACAGCGGCTACCACATCTCCATCTTTGTTTACCGTAATCATGACGACTACATCGCCGTAATCGTTAACTGCATATTCAGGTTTAGCCAGCGATCCAACCACATTCCTGCCATATAGGCTGTAAGAAATTCCCGCGCCCTTTCCCCCGCCCGGGCCCTGATTTTTAGAATCCACAGAGCCGGTAGGATCGCCTTGATTGCCGGTCGTCTGGAAATTACCCTCTCCCTGGTTCCCGGTATTGGTTGAATTCCCGCCAAAGGATTTGCCCATCCTGCCTTTGATTGCATTTACCTGCGACTGCTGCTGCTCCTGCTTTTTCCGTTCTGCTTCTATCCGCTGGTTTTCTAAATCCGCCTGCCGCTGCAGTTCTCTTTCTTCCTGCTTCTTTAATGTGGGAGCGGCTTCTGTTTCCTGAGTTAATAAATTAGGGGCCGTTTCCTTCACTTTTTCCTTGACAGGCCTGGTTTTTATCGGAGGTGCAACCACACGTGACGGTGGATCAGGCTGCTTGAATTCCTGCTGTTCCGGTTCCAGATTACCCATCCCTGCTGCATCAGTACTAAAATTAATGATAATTCCTTCTGCATCCGGTAATTTGGCACTGCCGTATAACCGAAGCACAAGGAGCAGGACAATTATAGATCCATGGAAAAGCGCTGTGGCGATCAATCCCCGATATTTAGTCGCTTCTTCCATCTATTTATTTAGCTACGGTCGCTAAAATCAACTTGTACTTATTATTTTTCGCGATGTTCATTACCCTCACAACCTCCTCAATCGGGACAGTCCGATCGGTATGCAGGCTGACGACCCTCTCTTCCTCGGGTACTCCGTCGAACTTCACTCTCAGGGCTCCTTCGAGCTTATCAAATTCAATCGGAGACTTCTCCAGCATAAATTGCAGATCTTTGGATATCGACACCGTTGTAATTGGTTTATCCGAAACCTGTCCATCACTTCGCGGAAGCAGCAGCTTCAATGCATTCGGACTGATCATCGTGGTGCTGATCATGAAGAACAGCAGCAGCAGGAATACAATATCCGTCATCGAAGCCATACTAAACTCCGGAGTAATCTTATTTCGTGTTTTTATTGCCATTTATTCTGTTTTTTCTAAAACCTACTTTGCTGGTTCATTCAGCAGATCCATAAACTCCGAAGAACGTGTTTCGAGAACGAAAACAACTGTTTCGATTTTTGAAACCAGGATATTGTAAAAAAAGTAGGCGGGTATCCCAACCAGCAGACCAGCTGCTGTGGTAACCATAGCGGTATAGATCCCGTTTGAAAGAATCCCGATATCAATGGTACTTCCGGCCATTGACATGTCATAAAATGCCCTGATCATACCCAGGACAGTCCCCAGGAACCCAAGCATCGGGGCAGCACCGGCGGCAGCGCCAAGTGAAGCCAGCCCCCTTTCCAGCTTGTATATTTCAAGCCTTCCAACGTTCTCAATGGCTGCATTTACATCTGCCATCGGCCGGCCGATGCGGGAAATACCCACTTCAATCATTCGCGATACCGGCGTATTGGTGGATTGGGAGAGCCGGATGGCCGCTTCAATCTTTCCGTCATGAATAAACTCCCGTACGCGGTTCATGAAGCTCTGATCCTCTATACTCGCCTTGCGGATAGCGAAATATCGTTCAACGAAAATATAGACTGCCAGAATAGAAAGAAGGAAAATGGGAATCATTATCCAACCTCCCTTTAAGGTAAGATCCCAGACTGACAAACTTGTATTGACAGATTTTGCGACAGTGTTTGCCGCATTTGCCTGAAAACCTGCTTGAAGCATTAATATCAAACTCATGATTTTTGTAATTAGTTATCCTAATAAAAGTATGGAAAAAACGTACCAACTGAACTGTTTAGTATATCCGGTTTTCAGACGAGTTGTTAACGCCTATTTCCGGAACCATTTTTCACGGTATTTTCGGGTAAGATCGCCGAAAGTGTTAAACTCCTCACGGTAAAACAGCCCAACCCCTTGTGTATAAGGAGCATACTCGTACAGCAGGTGGTCGTTAGCGCGGGTAAAAACCTTCACCCTGACTTTCCCCGATTGTTTTATCTTATATTCAACCTCAACATCACCAACCAGTTGATTGGTATTGGTGGTTGTCGGACGAACATCGTAATTTCCGTTCACATTAATGGTCATACGGTTGTTTAGGAATTGCTTTGAAAGAGCCACTTCCACCTCATCGCTGGTAAGCTGATCGCCCGGGCGGTAATTGAAACCCACATCGAAATCTTTACTGATTTGAGAAAGCCAGTAATTCAGCTGATTCGATAAAACTTCGGTTGTAGTTGAAAGGCCGGCATTTTCATAGCCCCTGGAAGTCCCGCTGCCTGTGCCCTGCAAAGGCGTAAAACGGTTCAGGATCAGCAGTGATATAACCTGCTTGTTCAGCTCCTCCTTGGTCAGGTTTTGCAACTGTGTTCTGGCAATGTCGTTGCTGGTGGGTGGCAGTACTATATTGAAATCGAAGTTCGGGGTCTCGAGATAACCGCTCATAAGCAGGTGACACTCCACCGGCACACGCTGAGCCAGATCCGGGTTGGATTCATCCTGCAACAAATCAGAGAGTGAAGCTTTGGTGCGGTAAACAGCATCGATATCCAGCTGAGCATTGGATACATCTCCTGTCCATTTAAGGGTTGCACCGGGCTCGATCTGCAATTTTTTAACCGGCATATTTTGCAGGGTAAATTGATAATCCCCCTGTTCAATCGTATAATCACCCGTCAGCGTAAAACCGGAAGTTGGTGGAATATAAATCCGCAAATTGCCGCTTCCCTTTGCATGAATAACGTCTCCCACCTTTGAGTCAAAAATCAGCTGAACCTCAGCATCGGGAGTGACTTCCAAGTCGATATTGACGGTGGATCCATATAGATTAACTTCATAGCCTTTAACACTTCCAACCGAGAAATCGAGCAGATCACCCTCTGCCTCTTCCTTTGGTTTCTCCACATAGGTAACGAAGTCCATCATCCTGGCTTCTCCAGTGGTGAAAATCGGAATAAAGAACTTGGTTTCCGGACTGGTCCTGGCGGATACATCGATCACCAGGCTGCGGAGCGGTCCTTTAATCGTACCCACCCCTGTGGCATAACCGCGCCCCCAATAACCTTCATTTCGCGATTCTATCTCATTGAGCAGGATAAAATCCTTAAAATCCATATCGAAATCAAGGCGGATTTTATTGAATTTATTGTGTCTGACGGCACCTGACACATGGGCATGGTTGCCTTCATCATCCTGCACATCCACATTGGTTATGGTGAAAGCATCCGGGGTGATAACCACATTATGTGTAAAATAGAACCTGGTATTCAGGTAATCTACTATAAATGAAGCCTTTTGCATCATGACATTTCCAGATACCAACGGTGCTTTTCGTGTACCCCTGATCTTAACCTGACCGGTTGCCAATCCTTTAACATCCTGAAGTTCATCATTCACGAAAGGATTAGCTATTTCCATCCTGAGCTTGTCAACCGCCAGATTAAAATCAAGACTGCCGGTTACCGGATTATATTGTCCATTTAATTGAAGCGTTTTAATTGAACCCCGCTGGATCAGTAGGTCCATTGAAACCGGTTCTCCGGTTCCTGCGCTGCGGCTTGACAGGGTTGTCAATCCCATGGGCTGGCCATTAACCGAAAGACTGTCAATCCTGACCTCCGTGAGAAACATCCCTTTATTCCTCATGTCGTACAGCCGGGCTTCTCCGGTAATCCTTCCTTCTAACCTATAATCTTTGGAACCGGTTATCCGGCTCAGATTATCCAGATTAACATTATTAAAACCGATGAATAAAGTATCCGCAGGGCTAAAAGATACAGCTCCGTTAAGACCCAGATTTTCAGCATTATGACTTATAAGAAAATGATCAATTTCGATTTTTTCACGATCAGCTGTAATCTGGAAAGGGTCCATCCTCCACAAACTGTCATTAAAAACAATTTCTGATGCCGGGAATTTGAAATCGCCCCGGAGCTTGCCATCCTCAGTTTGCGACATTAATCCTGTGCAACCGATTCTTCCGCGGGTTCCGGTTGTTCCATTGCTGTTCCAGTCTAAAAGGGCGTTCATCTGGTTCTCGGACAGCGAGGCATTGAGTTTAATTTTCTCAAAAACCGTATTCCGGTCGAGCTGAATTTTACCCAGGCTACCTGACATGATCAGGGAATCACCCCTCGATAGGATGTGTACTTCGCATCCGGTAAACTGACCGCCGGCCGTGACAAATTGCGGGGAGATTCCTTCAACTGAGATCGTTTGATCAACAGCCTTATAGAACCCACCAACGCGGGTATTATCCTTGCATTGAAATCCGGGAAGAAAAACCTGGCTTACCAAAGCGGAATTTTTTACCTGGATATTGAACGCGAAATCATTCAAGTGATCGGGCCTGATCGGCTGGGTTTTGGCCAGTGCGGGAATAAAACGGGCTATTAATGATTGTACCTGGGCAGTGAGGTCGTCAATGTGAACATTGCCGACCACCCTGGCATCAACATATTCTGAAGCGAGGATAATTTTCCGGCGGCCGAGCTCCGGAATGGAAGAAAGGGTGAGTTCGGTTACAGGAAATGTTCCCCTGCTGTTGGTATAGCTTGAGTTTTTTACCTTAATCTCCCCGTCCATATCGTCAATTGCATCGCCCGTAAAACTCACATGCATATCGACTTTCAGATTCGCTATGGTATCATTCTTAACCAGATTCAAAGCGTACAGGTCGGCTTTGTTGATTAACAGGTTAAAATCCAGAACCGGTTTCTTCTGGCCAAAATCAAAGCTGCCTGTAAGATCAAGATTCGCATTGGGATCCTTCAGATTCAATGTTCCATCGAACCTGTTCCCCGTTGCCCGTCCGTTGATACTCAAATCCTGGAAGGTATATCCATTCATGGTAAACTGGCTGATGTCTCCAACCAGCAGTGCTTTAACTTCTTTATTTCCATCCCAGACGCCATCAACATCCAGGTTGAATTCAGTTCCTGAAACCCCGGAAGTTCCGTTGATCCATTGATCCGGATTCAAATCAGAGGCTGAAACCGATCCCTTGAAATTATATCCCTTCACCGGCCAATTCTTGTTTACCTGGAGGTTGGTGGAAAATTCACCATTGGCAATATTCCAGCTACCTGTGGTAATAAAATTCTCTAAGGTTCCAGTGAAAACTCCACTATATTCAACCGTATCCAGGTTTTTCAAAAGATCCGTAACGGCCAATTCAAATCCCGGGATTTGTCCCGACAATACATCTTTAACCAGGTTTGACACATTGAGAATCAATGACCTTGTTTTAAGATCAAAGAAGGCTTCATTCAATTTACCGGGATATTTATAGACGAGATCTCCCTCAAATGAAACCAGGTTTGGCCAGTTCAGGCTGGCGTTCCATAATCGTGCATTATCGGGAGAGCCGGTGAAAACCCCGGAAATTTCAAGAGGGTTAGTCAATCCGGTATTGATTCCAGACAAAAGGGTAAGGTCGGCCGGGCTGAGATAAGTATCCCTGCCCAGGACAACATCTAGGGTCAGTTTATCCTGTTTTCCAGATTGTTTCCAAATACCTGTAGCATAAGCCCTTGCTGATTCAATCCGGCTGTTTCCGGTGAGTATCACCAGGTTATTTGTGAGAATTCCCGCAGAATCAATAACCACCCCTGCTGAAAATTTATTCAGTGCAAAACCGCTCTGTTCAGTAAATGAAAGCAGGTCAATTCCGGCCTTCACCGTGGGGCCTTCTAACCCGAAATGTTTAATTGCAATTTCAATATCCTTTAAAAGCAGATTATCCCAGTTCACCAGTCCGGGTTTAATTATACTGCCGAATTTCCTGTACTGGAATTTCCCTTTGTGCAGCAAAAACTGGCTGGCAGCAAGTGAAAAAGGTTTTGAAGAACCAGTGGTATCGCCTGATTTCAAAGCCTGAAACAACAATTCGTAATTCATTTGCCCCGAAGGCAGCTGGCGAAATTGGATGACGGGATTCTCGACAACAACCCGGCCGAGATTAAGGAGGATTTTGTCCAGATCGAGCCTGTTGACTGAAAAACTGACCGATGAAGTGTAGAACAGCGTATCATTCAACGGATCAAGAATTAACAAATCGTTGAATTCGATTCGGTGCGGCCAGCGGATTAAAACCTTGCCCACGGTTATCCTGCCTTCATATTTTTGCTCCAAACGTGCAAAAATGCGATTTGCTATCCACTTCTGAACGCCCGGCATACGGAGACCGGCGAAAATGGCTGCCAGTAAGAGTGCTGCAATAAAGAAGCCTGTTAATATCCGTTTTATTGCTTTAGTAGGCAAGGATTTAAACTTTAGTATTTTTGACCCGAAAAATCACTCCAAATTAATAAAAAAACGGTCGGGATCGGCAGATAATATGAGCGTTACCATTCTTGGCATAGAATCTTCATGCGATGATACGTCAGCGGCAATTGTCCGTGATGGTTTTTTATTATCAAATCGCATTGCTAATCAAGATGTTCATCGATCTTTCGGCGGTGTAGTGCCCGAACTGGCCTCGCGGGCCCACCAGCAAAATATCATTCCGGTGGTGGATCTCGCCATGAAAGAAGCCGGTGTGAAACCAGATGAAATCAGTTCAGTCGCTTTTACCCAGGGCCCCGGTTTAATGGGCTCTCTCTTAGTTGGGGCTTCCTTCTCCAAAGGCTTCGCGGTTGCGCGCAACATCCCGCTAATCGCAGTAAATCACCTCCAGGGCCACATCCTGGCGCTATTTATACGACGGAATACCGACAACCGACAACCGATAACCGACAACAGTCAACCATCGTTCCCTTTCCTCTGTCTCCTCGTCTCCGGCGGCCATACCCAGATTCTGATCGTCCGTGATCATCTGGATATGGAAATTATCGGCCAAACCATCGACGATGCTGCAGGTGAGGCTTTTGATAAGTGCGGCAAGGTGATCGGACTCCCTTACCCGGCTGGTCCGGTTATCGATAAATTAGCCAAAGAGGGTGATCCATTGGCCTTTACATTTAGCCGGCCACGGATTTCTAATCTTAATTATAGTTTCAGCGGTCTTAAAACATCCTTCCTCTATTTTCTGCGGGATCGGCTCAAGGAGGACCCCGATTTCATCAGTAAAAATCTGAATAGTTTATGCGCTTCACTGCAATATACCATCGTTGAAATTCTATTGAACAAACTCCGTCAGGCATCCAAACAAACCGGTATCCGTGAGATCGGACTGGCCGGAGGCGTTTCAGCCAATTCAGCCCTGAAAGCCGCCGTTCAGGCAGAAGCCGTCAAACGCAGATGGAACGTCTACATCCCTGAACTTGCCTACACCATGGACAATGCCGCAATGATTGCAATGACGGGCTATTATAAATACCTTAGAGGGGAATTTGCCGGGCAGGATATTGCACCGCTTGCAAGGATAGGACGTGAGGGAGTTAAGGACGTTAAGGACGTGAGGACGTGAGGAACGTGAGGGATCGTAGGGTGCCCCTTAATCGGTTGCCACGAGCTTTAGCTAGTGGATTGAATATGTGTGTATTACATGGGCTTTAGCCCAACCTTTTTTTATGCTTCATCAGGATGAGCTTTAAGAAGAAAACATTTCAGGATGAATATGGGGAGCTCAAAAGGTAATAGAGGATCAGGAAATTGGCCTAAAGGCCATAATTATCTGTGCATCAACTATATCCACTAGCTAAAGCTAGTGGCAATTGATAAGGGGCACACTGGCAAATACAGCCTCAGTACTCCAGGTCTTTTCTTTCTTATCTCTCTTCTCGTTCTTATCCCTCTTCTCGTTCATAACGCCCTTAACTCCCTCACGCCCTCACGTCTTACAGCTGATATCTATACAGCCTTACATAATACGGATATTTCTTCTCAGGATAGAGAAAATAAACCGCCTGTCCGTATACCTATGGTCTGAAAAAACAATGACCGGTCATAAGCATAAGCAAAAAGAGGGACTTTGCCGTCGCTGTATACTTGGTAAACGGAATCACGCATAACCAAGTGAACATTGCCGAAAAAATCGGTATACAACCTTTCGGGATTTTGAACCGGAATAGAAGAGATGGTATCACCGAACCAGTTAGCAAGCCATAACCTTCCCTGCGTGGCCTAGTTTTTCAAATACCCGAGTAACCATAGGTGTTCATTGTCGAAAGCAAAATCCTGCAATGTAAAATCATCTTTTTCTGTCAGGACCCTCAATTTCTTCGCCGAAACCTGCACCTCCCCGATTTCACTAACCATCTCTTCCAGTTCAACCCTACTTCACAATCCCGCTGAACCCCATGAAGGCCATGGCAAGGATCCCGGCCATAACCAGCGAAATCGGGAAACCTTTCATGCCTTTGGGTACGCCCTGGAGCTCAAGCCTTTCGCGTAAACCTGCGAAAATAATGATGGCCAGCCCAAAACCAAGCGCATTGGCTGCCGTGAATACGATCCCCTGAATCAGGTTATAATTGTTCTGGATGGTGAGGATTGCGATACCTAAGACGGCACAATTGGTGGTGATCAAAGGAAGGAAAATACCAAGTGCCTGGTAAAGGCTGGGAGATATCTTTTTCAGGATCGTTTCAACCATCTGAACCAATGCAGCAATCACCAGAATGAACACGATGGTCTGCATGAAACCGATATGGAAAGGATCGAGAACATACTTTTGCAAAAGAAACGTAACGATGGTGGCCAGTACCATAACAAAAGTAACAGCCGCCGACATACCCGCTGCAGTACCTACTTTGTTGGATACGCCCAGGAACGGACAAATTCCGAGAAATTTGGCCAAAACGATATTGTTAACCAGTATCGCGCTGATAAATATGATAATGTATTCCATGACTTCCGGATTATTGGGTTATTTATTTCCTTTCAGCCGATTGATAAAAGCAATCAGGTACCCGAGCGCGATAAAGGCACCCGGCGAAAGGATGAAAACTAAGATGGTGCTCGCATTTTCACCGACAAAACGGACATTGAAAATGGATCCGTTGCCGAGCATTTCACGGATAGCTCCCAGAATAGTAAGCGCCAGGGTAAATCCGATCCCCATACCCAACCCGTCGAGTATCGAGGCTATAACCGTATTTTTCTGTGCAAAAGCCTCAGCACGCGCCAGAATGATGCAGTTAACCACAATCAACGGAACGAAAACTCCAAGAGCTTTGTAAAGGGTTGGAACGAAAGCCTCCATGGTCATTTGTACAATCGTTACGAACGAGGCAATGACCACAACAAAAATAGGTATCCTCACTTTATTCGGTACCAGGTTCTTAATCAACGAGATAACCAGGTTCGACATGGTTAGCACGAACGTGGTTGCAATCCCCATCCCCATCCCGTTGATGGCTGTTGTAGATACAGCCAGTACAGGGCACATCCCGATGAGGAGAACCAGGGTCGGATTCTCTCTCATGATGCCATTGGTAAAATGCCTTAAATTGCTCATTTCTGTCCTCCTTTTTGGTAAGCGTTGAATGCTCTCATGATCGCATCGCAAAACGCACGCGAACTTATAGTTGCCGCGGTGATGGCATCAATCTCACCCCCGTCTTTCTTAACCTTGATCTTATTTGTTCCGGGATTTTTCCCAACAAACTGATTCTTGAATTTCGGCTCCGTCATTTTAGTACCCAATCCCGGGGTTTCCTTGTGCTCCAGAACGGATGTATTGATCAATGTGCCATCAGGTTTAATCCCAACCATAAGGCTGAACGATCCGCTGAAGGCAATATTTGTTTTGGTGCTGATGGCCGTCCCAACCAGCTGCCCGTCTTTTTTGGCCGGAAAACATTCCAGGTCGCCCAGGTCGGACTGAACCGTATATTTTTCTTCACTGGGGTTATTATTGAACTCCGGGACCACCTTCTGGATCGCCTCGAGCTTAGCTTTCGCCTTGGATTCTGCAATCGGGCCTTCCGTAATTTTATTCATATAACCCAAAAGGCCCGAAGCTAAGGCACATACTCCGAACAGGGAGAGCACCATTGTTTTCAGATTTGATTCCAGTTTAGCCATTTTTCAATTCCTCCCCGAACCGTTTTGGTTTGGCATATTTATCGATCAGAGGCACAAAGGCGTTCATAATGAGGATGGCGAACGAAACCCCTTCCGGATAAGAACCGAAAATCCTGATCAGGCAGGTGATCAACCCGATGCCTGCTCCGAAAATAATCTGGCCCACAGGTGTCATTGGTGACGTGACCATATCGGTTGCCATAAAGATCGCACCGAGCATGATCCCCCCTGCCAGCAGATGGAAAAGCGGATCAGCATATTTACCCGGGTCAATCATCCAGAGAATTCCGGTGAACAAAACAACTGTAGCCAGGATGGATCCCGGGATGTGCCAGGTAATAACCTTCTTGAAAATGAGATATAAACCGCCGATAATCAGCGCTAAAGCCGATATTTCACCCAATGATCCACCCATATTCCCGAGAAACATCTGGGCATATCCGGGGACTTCCTTCATCAGGTCCGATAGTGGCTGACCGTTTTTGATGCCTTCCTTCAGAATGGCAAGCGGAGTTGCTCCTGTTGTAGCATCCAGATAAGCCAGCCGCGATTCAATTGCTTTTGGCCAGCTTGTCATCTGAACAGGGAAGGAGATCAGCAGGAATACCCTTCCAACCAGTGCGGGATTAAATGGATTTTTGCCGAGGCCGCCAAAGGACATTTTGGCAATTCCGATGGCCACCAAACTGCCGATGATAATCATCCAGACCGGCAGGTTACTCGGAACGTTAAATGCCAGCAGCACTCCGGTAACAGCGGCTGATCCGTCCCATAATGTCGACCCGGCTTTGAACATGAACCTGTTGATCAGGTATTCGAAAGCCATGCATGAAACCACCGCAATACCGGTGACCACCAAGGCTCCAAGCCCAAAAAATATCAGGGATACCGTAAATGCCGGGACCATGGCAATCAGCACCCGGTACATGATTTTCTGTACCGATTCACTGCCGAACTGGTGCGGGGAATACGATACGGTTAACAGGTTTGTTGCACTCATTTACTTCTGGATCTGATTATTCGGTTGACACTGTTTTTTCCTAATCTTATGTAATCGAGCAAAGGCCGGCCCGACGGGCAGGTGTAGCTGCAGGAGCCGCATTCCATGCAATCCATCACCCGTTCCTGTTCCATATCATCCCAACGCTTTGCTTCTCCGAGGCTCATCAGAAAATAGGGTTCCAGGCCCATCGCGCAAACCGAGTTGCATCTTGAGCAACGGATGCAATTCATCGTTGTCCGGCGGTTCGATTCGGCTACCGGCATCAGCACGATACCCGAAGTACCTTTGGTTACCGGAACATCCAGCAATGGAAGGGCTTTTCCCATCATTGGACCTCCGTTGATAACCTTTCCTGTATCTTCCGGCATACCCCCGGTGGCCTCAATTAATTCAGTAACCGGTGTCCCGATCCTCACCAGGTAATTGGCGGTCCGCTCCATCGATTTACCGGTAACGGTAACGATGCGCTCAAAAAGAGGTTTATTCTTTGTAATTGCCTCATATACTGCGAAAGCCGTTCCAACATTATATACCACAGCCCCAACATCGATCGGCAACCTGCCTGATGGCACTTCCCTGCCTGTAATGGCTTTAATAAGCTGTTTTTCACCCCCTTGTGGGTATTTAACTTTTAAAGCTTCTACCCGGATACCCGGATACCGGGCACAGAGTCTGGTGAGGTGACTAATGGCATCCGGTTTATTCCTTTCGATACCGATAACAGCCTGGTTGACTCGCAAGGCCTTCATTAACAACTGTGTGCCTACCAGGATCTCTTCTCCCTTTTCGAGCATTAACCGGTGATCAGAAGTCAGGTAAGGTTCACACTCAACACCATTAATGATCAGAATTTCAGCCTTTTTACCTTTAGGTACCGTTATTTTAACATGGGATGGAAATGTTGCACCGCCGAGTCCGACAATACCCATCTGGCCAACCCTCGCAATAATCTCTTCTGAGGTCAGGTCAGGGGACTTTATGAGGTTCGGCGACCGGTCGATCGTTTCCAACCATTCATCACCCTGTACTTCGATGAAGATAGCGGGCCTTTTATAGCCCGATGAGTCCGGTGCTGGTTCGATTTTCTGGACGGTACCGGAAACCGGTGAATGTATGTTGGCCGATACGAAACCGGTGCTTTTGGCAATCAGCTGGCCGGCTTTCACCGTATCGCCCTTGGCAACAAGAGGTTCAGCCGGTGCTCCCAGATGTTGAGACAGATGAATGCAAACGGATTTTGGTAATGGCAAAACTTCAATCGAAAATCCTGATGCCTTTTTATTCTCAGGTGGATGAACACCGCCTCTTGGAAAGGTTTTCAATGAAAAATCCTCCTTTTAGTTAATTAGCTTGAATTTCTGATACAACAGACTCGACTTCCGTAACCTTTCGTGGTGGAAAGTTGATTTCGAGGATCGAATCCGTTGGGCAAACTGCCATGCACTTGCGGCACAAGGTGCATTTCACCGGATCGATGTATGCCAGGAAATTTGCGATGGTTATGGCATCAAACTGACACTCTTTAACACAGGCTTTACAGCCGATGCAGGCAACTGAACAGGCTTTTTTGGCCACTGCGCCCTTATCCTGATTAACGCACGAAACAAAAATCTTGCGGTCTTTCTTACTCTTCTTCCGCAATTCAATGATAGTTTTCGGACAAGCCTTCACGCAAGCTCCGCAGGATGTGCACTTCTCATCAATCACTTCAGGGAGGAGCGTAACCGGATTCATGTGGATCGCATCAAAGGTGCAAACCACCACGCAGTCACCCAGTCCGAGGCATCCGTATGAACAGGCTGTATCTCCGCTAAAGAGCCCGGAGGCAATTTCACAGGTTGCAGCACTGTCATACCGGGTTGTGCGTGTCCGGTGATCAGGGCTCCCCGAGCAGCGGATCACAGCCACAGTCGGATCTTTTGTTGCGGCAACTTTGCCTAATGCTTCAGCAACTTTCACCATTCCGTCATTTCCCCCGACCGGGCAAAAAAGAGTGTCAAGGGATTCAGCCTTCACACAGTTTTCAGCAAAACCGCGGCACCCGGGATATCCGCATCCACCGCAATTGGCACCAGGCAAAACAGCTTCCACATCATCAATTCTCGGGTCTTCGAAAACTTTAAACTTCTGGGCTATCAAAAAGAGTATAAACCCGGATAAGCCTCCAATAACACTTAAACTGATGATCGTTATTACGACCGTATTCATAAATGATAATTTATTCGGTGATAATTTATTCGGTCATACGCAGTTTGAATTCGATGGACTTAGTGATCCGCTTCCTGAACAGGAAGACCAACAGGTAATAGGGTATCAGTGAACCCAGGCCTATCAGGGCAGCAAGCCCCTCGCGGCCGGTAACTCCATAAAAAACGAAAATCACGGCAAGAAGAATGAGCAAAGGCAACCCATATCCGTACCAAACGGCTTTAAAGCCCTGGCTCTGCTCCAGAATGACCTCAACATGATCGCCTGCTGACAACCCCGGCAAGGTATTCGTGACATCAACAAATTTTTCTTCGGAATTTGAAATAGAACAAACACCCTTGGCGTGGCAGGCTGAACAGGCCGAATGAGCAACAAACCTGACCCGGGCCTGTGTACCGGAGATTCTCTCAACAATTCCTTCATGAGCTACTGTTGCCTTGCTCTCCATTATGCTTGTCAATATAAAAACATGCAAAAGTATCTTACCATTACCGTATAAAGATTGTCTTTTGTCAGGTTTTTTAAAATTAGTCTACATTTGATGTCATCAAAAAATAAAATGGAATATACCAAACACCGTCTCCACAACGGACTCCGGATCATAGTAAACAGCGATTACAGTTCACCGATGGTTGCCATAAATATTCTCTATGACATCGGCGCGCGCGATGAAGATCCCGGTCTCACCGGATTTGCCCATCTTTTTGAACATCTCATGTTTGGCGGGTCGGTAAATATCCCTGATTACGATTCTCCTTTACAGCTGGCGGGGGGTGAAAATAATGCTTTTACCAATAATGATTATACGGATTACCATCTGACAATCCCTTATCAGAACCAGGAAACAGGCTTCTGGCTTGAATCGGACCGGATGAATGAACTGGCATTTTCGCAGGATAGTCTGGATGTACAGAAAAAGGTAGTGATCGAGGAATATCGCCAGCGATACCTGAATCAACCCTATGGCGATGCCTGGCTATTCTTAAAACCGCTTGCCTATAAGGTGCATCCGTATTTATGGCCGACCATCGGCAAGGAGATCCGGCATATTGAGGAGGCCCGGCTCGAGGATGTGAAAAATTTCTTTTTCATCCATTATGCCCCGAACAATGCCATCCTTACGCTCTCGGGTTCCATTAAACCCGACGAAGCCTTTACCATGGCAGAGAAATGGTTTGGACCCATATCATCCAGAAAAATTAAACCGCGCAATATTACGGCAGAACCCGTTCAAACGGAGTATCGGTACCAGGAAGTCGAACGTCCCGTTCCAAGTCCGGCAGTTTACCTCGTCTGGCACATGGGTGATCGTTTCAGCCGGGAGTATTATGTTCTTGATCTGCTTTCTGATATATTCTCCAATGGCATGTCGGCACGGCTTTTCCTGAGAGTAGTCAAGGATCAGAAACTATTCAGCGATATTGATGCCTATATTACAGGGGATCGCGATCCGGGTCTGTTTGTAATAAGCGGACGGCTCGCCAATGGAATTTCCCCCGAATCAGGGATTAAGGCCATTCGCGAAGAGATCAGCCGGATCATTGATGGACCGGTTGAGGAAAGGGAACTCAACAAAGTGAAGAACAGGGCTGAATCGCAGTTTCTTTTCAGCAACATGAATGTCCAGAACAAAGCCATGAACCTGGCCTATTTTGAATGGCTCGGAGATGCCGGAATGATCAGCCGGGAATTGGAATTGATCCGTTCGGTAACAGTGGCGGAGATTAAGGAAACCGCACGGAACCTGTTCCGGGAATCCAATTGCTCCTGTTTGGTTTATGTTAATAAAGGGGAGAAATAATATGGACAGAAAGATCATGCCGGATATTAAAACCGTCACCCGCCTCGGGCTGACCCATCCCGAAAACGCCCGCTTATCCAATGGGATACCGGTTGTGATTATGCCCGCGGGCACTGAACCTGTGTGCCGCGTAGATCTTGTTTTTAATGCCGGAAGCAGGTACCAGGATACCATCTTCCAATCATCCCTCACTAATCAGATGATTCCCGAAGGTACCGCTAAACTCACAGGCGGGAAGATTGCCGAGGAATTTGAGTTTTACGGCACCTACTTCAATATTTCTGCCGACCGCGATGAGGCTGATATCACCATTCATAGCCTGGAGAAACACCTGGAACCGGTAATCAGATTAATGAGCGATGTGCTTATTCATCCATCCTTTCCGGAGGAAGAGCTGAATGTCATCAAGGCCAACCGGATTGAATCGATGAAAGTGGATGACCAGCGGGTTGAAAGCCTGGCAAGAAAACAATTCAACAGGCTGATATTCGGAAAGAACCATCCGTATGGAGTAGTGGGTGAAATTCAGGATATCGAACCCGTTACACCCGCGGTACTTGCTGATTTTCACATACGGTTTTATGATCAGGCTCATTGCCGGATACTGGTTACCGGACCGCATCCGGATCAGTACCTCCCACTGGTTGACCGCTTCTTTGGGGAAAACTGGCCAGTGAACGGCCATCCGTTAAACACCCGCACACCTGAATTACCGTCGCTTCAAACGAGTCAGCAGAAACGTAGTGTAATATCCCGTCCGGATGCAGTTCAAACCGCCATCAGGATCGGAAAGCCCTTATTCAGCCGTTTACATCCTGATTTTATGGGGCTGACTATCGTCAATACGATTCTTGGCGGATATTTTGGTTCCCGGCTGATGAGCAATATCCGTGAAGAAAAAGGATTTACTTACGGAATTGCGTCGCACCTCATCACGCTCGAAGATTCCGGCTATTTTGTAATCGGATCAACGGTAGGAGCCGAAGTGTGGGAAGAAACAGTTTCAGAATGTGCAAAGGAGATGAATCGTCTGTGTAATGATAAAGTTAATCCGGGTGAACTGAAATTGGTCAGAAATTATCTAACCGGCCAGGTTCAGCGGTCAGTCGACGGACCGTTCCAGCTGGCTGATCAGTTGAGAGGCTTATGGATTCATGATCTCGACCTGAATTACCTGACGGATTTCATGGAACTCATTAACAGGATTACACCCGAAGAGATCAGAAACCTGGCTATAAAATACCTGGATCATTCCAATATGAAAGTGGTTGCCGCCGGACCCATTAAAAGCTCAGATTGATTTATTAAATTCACGATGGAATAGTATCGGGCATGTTTGAGCTAACCGCAGAAGAAAAATCCAAAATTCAGGAGGCCTTTAATGATCTTTTAAACGGCCTTCCCAAGAATCTGACCAAGGCTGACAAGGATCTGATCAGAAAAGCGTATCAGTTTGCCTGCAAGGCTCATGGCAGTGAAAAACGAAAATCAGGCGAACCGTATGTTTTGCACCCGATTGCTGTTGCCAAGATCGTATCGGAAGAAATCGGGTTGAGAACCAGAAGTATTGTCAGTGCTCTTTTGCATGATGTTGTTGAAGATACTGAATACACGCTTGACGATGTCGAAAAGGAATTTGGCCAGCAGATACGGGGAATAATCGACAGTTTGACGAAAATTACCGTTGTTATTGATGCCGATTCATCGTTACAGGCATCTACTTTCCGGAAATTACTCCTCACACTGGTGGATGATGTGCGGGTAATCCTGATCAAACTGGCTGATCGTCTGCATAATATGAGGACCCTTCAAGCGCTGCCCCGGAAAAAGCAGATCAAGATAGCCAGCGAAACGTTATATCTATTCGCTCCCCTCGCCCATCGCCTGGGATTATACTCCATCAAAACCGAACTAGAAGATCTCAGCCTGAAGCACAAGAATACTGAAGTATATACCGATCTGGCCAATAAAATCAATCATTCCGAGAAAATATCGAGCCATTTCATCAATAAATTCATAGAGCCGATCAAGGAAAAGCTTGAAGAGGAAAAATTCAAGCTGGAGGTGTATGGCCGGCCTAAATCGATTTATTCGGTTTGGTGCAAGATGCAGGAAAAGAACGTTCCTTTTGAACAGATTTATGACATCCTGGCCGTTCGGATTGTTTTCAAACCCAAGCCCCGGATTCCTGAAATCACCCAATGCTGGCATATCTATTCGACCATCACCCAGCTGTATAAAGCCAAAACCGACCGGCTGCGCGATTGGGTGAGCCGGCCTAAAGCCAATGGTTACGAGGCACTTCACGCCACTTTCATGGGGCCTCACGGTAAATGGATTGAAGTCCAGATCCGGTCGGAACGGATGAACGACATTGCTGAACATGGCTTTGCAGCCCATTGGAAGTATAAAACAGGGGATTCAAAAGAGGGCGAGATTGACCGCTGGCTGAAAGGGGTTTCCGACATGCTAAAAAACCAGGAAACCGGTGATATCGAATTTCTGGAGGACTTCAAGCTGAATCTTTTTGATGCCGAAATGGTTACTTTTACCCCGAAAGGTAAAGAAATCATCCTGCCTAAGAACTCCTCTGCCCTGGACTTTGCCTATGAAATTCATACTGCTATCGGGAAAAAAGCCATCGGTGCAAAAGTTAACCACAAACTGGTTCCTTTGTCGACCCGGCTGAATTCCGGTGATCAGGTTGAAATCCTCACTTCCGACATACAAAGCCCACAGCTCAAGCAGCTTGATTTCGTAAAAACCGCAAAAGCCAAATCCTGCATCAAGGATTCATTCAAGGAACAGCGCCGGAAGGAAATCTTCCACGGACAAAAAACGATTGAAGAGCAATTAAAACAACTGAATTACCGGCCGCAGGCAAGCGTTTTCCGGAAACTTTTTGATGAGTTCCGAGTCAACAGCAAGGACGATCTTTACCAGATTCTGGGCCGGCAGGAGGTCCCGCTTGAACAGATCAGGAAAATACTCCGGAAACGTTCCAGAAGCAAGACGGTCCGGTTCTGGGATCTGCAATTTTTCAGCTCCAAGAATAATGACCAGCTGCCGATCAATTCAGGATCGAATTCCAGCCTGGTCATCCAGGGAAATCCGGAAGAGAACGAATTCCGGCTGGCCAAGTGCTGTGAACCGATTCCGGATGATGCTGTAATCGGGTACCGGAATGATGAATCGTCAGAAATCATCATCCATAAAACGACCTGTCCCATCGCCAGCCGGCTCATGACCAGCCAGGGCGATCACATTGTTGCAGCCAAGTGGACGTCACACAAGATCATGGCGTTTCTGGCACGTCTAAATATGACCGGAATCGACCGGATTGGCCTGGCCAACGACATCACGAACATCATCTCAAAAGAATTGAGCGTCAATATCCGGTCGATGAACCTGGATTCCCATGATGGGATTTTCGAAGCCAATTTCGATCTGTATGTACATAATACAGAAGACATTAATAATCTGATCCTTAACCTGAGCAAGGTTAAAGGGGTTGATTCTGTTAAGAGAATGGAAAAAATAGAAGATTCATAGAGTATGAACTGCTCAAGTATCCAAACTACCGTAAAGGAGATCTTTTCGGAATATATTGAACGAAAAGGTCAACGGAAAACACCGGAAAGATTTGCCATCCTGGATGAAGTTTATACCCAGGAGGGTCACTTCGATGTGGAGGAACTGTACATCCACATGAAGAACAACAATTACCGGGTCAGCAGGGCCACACTATACAATACGATGGAATTGCTGCTTGACTGCGGCCTGGTGGTCAAGCATCAATTCGGTAAAAATATTGCCCAGTTTGAAAAAGCCCACATGTGCAAACAGCATGATCACATCATTTGTACAACCTGCGGCAGGGTTGATGAATATTGCGATCCCAGGATCCACGAGATTGAAAAAACGGTGGCCAGTATCATGAAGTACAATATCAGCCATCACTCCCTCTATTTTTACGGCACCTGCAAAACTTGTCAAAAATCCAAGTAGTCATGGGCCTGTTTAGGCCGTGAAATTTTCTATTTTTGCGGTTCGTTAATTCAGCTTTTTTTATTTAATACCATTCATCATGAAAGTGGATGTTCTTCTCGGCCTGCAATGGGGCGATGAGGGTAAGGGCAAATTGGTCGATGCGCTCACCAGGGATTATGATATTATTGCAAGGTTTCAGGGCGGACCCAATGCCGGTCATACCCTGGAGTTCAACAATCAGAAGCATGTCCTCCATACCATCCCTAGCGGAATTTTTCATCCCGACAAGCTTAACCTGATCGGAAACGGCCTGGTGATTGATCCTGTCGTTTTCAAGAAGGAAGTCGACCGCCTCACCGGTTTCGGAATGGATATCCGTAAGAATTTGTTCATATCAAAAAAATCGCACCTGATTCTGCCAACTCACCGGTTGCTCGATGCGGCCTCCGAAGCCAGCAAAGGAGCCGGTAAAATCGGATCCACGCTGAAAGGTATCGGACCCGCCTATACCGATAAAACCGGTCGCGAAGGCCTTCGGGTCGGTGATATCCTGGAAGAATCCTTCCTGGCCAAATATCAGTGCCTCAGAGATCTACATCTCAGGAAGATCAGTCAGTTCAATTATCCTGTTGATATTCAACCGCTCGAAGTCGAGTGGTTGGCATCCATTGAATTCCTTCGCTCGTTCCAATTTGTGAATGGCGAGTACCTCGTAAATGAGTGGTTGGAGGCAGGCCACCGGATTCTTGCCGAAGGGGCGCAGGGCAGCATGCTGGATATCGATTTCGGAAGCTATCCTTTTGTTACCTCATCCAACACTACCTGTGCAGGAGCATGCACCGGACTCGGCGTTGCGCCTGGGCGGATCGGCAATGTTATCGGTATTTTTAAAGCATACTGCACCCGTGTAGGCAGCGGCCCTTTCCCAACCGAACTATTGGATCAAACCGGTGAGCGGCTTCGTGCATCCGGCTGTGAATTCGGCTCCACCACCGGCCGTCCGAGAAGATGCGGCTGGCTCGATATGGTGGCCCTCCGGTACACGGTTATGCTCAACGGAGTAACCAGCCTGATCATGACCAAAGCCGATGTGCTCAGTGGTTTCGATACGCTGCGTGTCGCTACGGCATACAAAATCAATGGCAAGATCACCACGGAAATCCCATTTGACACGGAGGCTCCGGTAGAACCTGTTTATACCGATCTGCCAGGCTGGAAGGAAGACATCAGAGGAATACGCGAAAAAGAAAGCCTTCCGGAAAATCTGAAAGGTTATATCCGTTTCGTTGAAAATCACCTCGGAATCCCCGTTACAATTGTTTCGGTCGGAGCGGATCGCAATGCAACGATAAACATTATATAAACATGATGTATTATTTTATCGGGACCTCTTCGAGGATTTTTACGAGGAAATCCCAGAATTTCTGGACCGTGGCAATGTTCACCTTCTCATCCGGTGAGTGCGGGAACCGGATGGTTGGTCCGATCGAAAGCATATCCCAGTTGGGGTACACTCCACCGAGAATCCCACATTCGAGACCAGCATGTATCGCTTTGATCTCCGGTATCTTGCCGTATAAATTCTGATATACTTCGCGGGCTGCCTTCAATATGGACGAATCCATGTTTGGTTTCCAGCCCGGATATTCACCGTCGAAAACAATATCTGCCCCAGCCAATGTAAAGACTGATGCAAACATGTTTTTAAGATCTTCGCGGGCTGAATCCACTGAACTCCGCAGGAGGCACTTGATAAATACCTGGTCTTCTTCTGACTTCACAATCGCCAGGTTGGTAGATGTTTCCACCAGTCCGATCATATCTGTGCTCATTCTGATCACCCCGTTCGGGCAGCCATAAACGGCTTTTATTAACCTCGAGGCTGAATCCATTTCCATAACGGAGGCGGGCTTCTCAGCATCCTGAATCTGAACTTTTACACCCGGATCGGCTGAAGAAAGTTCATTCAGAATGATTTTACCAAATTCTGAAGTCTTTGTTTTGATGTTATGCAGATCCTGATCTTTCACCAGGATAACAGCTACAGCTTCGCGCGGAACGGCATTCCGGAGATTTCCTCCATCCACCATAGCTATTCTGACACCATACTGATGAGTGAGTTCATAGAGCAACCTGAACAGAATCTTATTGGAATTACCTCTTTCGAGGTTAATATCCACCCCCGAATGTCCGCCCTTCAGTCCGGAAACCGTAATTTTCAGAGCCTTATCACCGGCTGGTGCCGGCTCCCTCTCAATTGGCAGAGAGATATTGGCATTGGTACCGCCGGCGCATCCTACATATACTTCCCCTTCATCTTCAGAATCCAGATTGATAAAGATATCGCCCTGTATCATACCAGCCTTCAGGTTAAAAGCACCCGTCATGCCGGTCTCTTCATCGATCGTCATCAGGGCCTCAAGCGGGCCGTGCTTCAGGTTTTTTGCGGCCAGGATGGCCATTGTTGTAGCCACACCGATGCCGTTATCGGCACCGAGAGTAGTCCCGGTAGCCTTCACCCATTCGCCGTCCACCCTCGGACGGATCGGATCGGTTTCAAAATTGTGCGGTGTATCAGAATTTGCCTGGGGCACCATATCAAGATGGCCCTGCAGGATAATTCCCTTCCGGTTTTCCATGCCAGGAGTAGCAGGCTTCCGGATAATCACGTTACCAACCTCATCTACCTTAGTTTCTAAACCAAGGTCTTCACCAAACTTCTTCATGTAAGCAATCACAGCAGCCTCTTTGCCTGATGGCCTCGGAATCTGCGTCAGATCATAGAAGTATTTCCAGATCTGCTGAGGATTTAGATTTAGTATTTCGTTATTCATTTCGTTAAGAGTTTTAGTTATGAATGGTCGATTGTCGGCAGGTACCCACCCCCTTGCCCCCTCCCTGAAACAGGGCGGGGGAATGTGCACCTGCTTTCCCTCGAAGCGCAGCCCCTCCCTGTTTCAGGGAGGGGTTGGGGTGGGTACTTTCCTGAAATCCATTATTTTACAATATTCGGCATCTGCAATCCGTACCCCTTCTTCTTGTCTTCGGCTTTCAGGAGCAATGCAAAAACAATTGCCAGGATACCCAGCGACATAAAGATCAGCATAGGAAGGGTATAATTGTATGTATTGACCATGACGCCATTTTTCAGTATCTGGCCTGTGATGCAATATTTATCGAGTACCCAGCCGATCAGGGCAGGAACTCCCATCAATCCCCAGTTCTGAACCCAGAAAATCATGGAATAAGCCGTACCCAGCTGTTTCTCCGGAATGATCTTCGGCACCGAAGGCCACATAGCTGAAGGAACCAGTGAGAAACCTATTCCCAGCAAGATAATCAGGAAAATTGCTACAGGCACCTGATTCAGGAACGGAATGGAAAACATCGCGTGAACAAAAATCAGGATTGCGGCTCCGATAAGCATAATAGAAGCTCCTTTGCCTTTTCGGTCATACAAATTTCCAAACAACGGGGTGAGCAAAATGGTGCCAAAAGGTAACAGGGCAGGAATGGAACCGGCAATCTTGTCAGCCACATGAAATTTATTAACCATCAGATCCTGTGCATATTTCAGGAATGGGAAAACCGCGGAATAAAATAAAACACAAAGAATGGCAATATACCACCAGCCTTTATTGTTGAAAATTTTCCAGATGTCTGATACTTTGAACGATTCTTCGTTGTCAACAATTGCATTGGCTTTAGCATATGCAGCCTGCTCATGATCCAGTTTTTTATCCATGAAAGTATAGATAAAGAAGGAAATCAGACCGATACACAGCATGATCAGACACACAAGGATTGGTGCTGACACTTTATTGAAATGCTCAGCTATTGGCAGGGAAGTGGAGAGAGCCAGTGCCGTCCCTAAACGGGCAGTTGCCATTTCCAGTCCCATGGCAAGTGCCAGTTCTTTGCCTTTAAACCATTTAACGATAATTTTCGATACGGTAATCCCGGCTATTTCCACCCCGACCCCGAAAATCGCAAATCCAATGGCCGCCATGAATACCTGTGCATTCATATTGAACCAGAGAATGTGCCAGGTTTGTCCGTCGAGTATGTGGGTTGATACTGCCCAATATTTGATCGCGGTACCGACCACCATTATGATTGCGGCCATCAGTCCGGTAAAACGCACACCCATTTTATCCAGGATGATTCCCCCGATAATCAGGAACAGGAGGAATACGTTGAACCATCCGTAAGCGCTTGTAAAGAAGCCGTACTGCGAACTGCTCCATTTGAGCTGCCCTTCCAGCATTCCTTTTAATGGTGCCATCACATCGGTCAGATAGTAACCGCACAGCATGGTAAAGGCCACAATACCCAGAGCAACCCACCGGGCTGTTTTGGAATCCCTTAATGTCTTTCTTAGTTTTTCCATGAAAAAGTTAAATTGATTTGAATCGCTAAAAGTATAAAAAATGATTACCTGCGGAATATGTTTTTAATCGATCCGTAAGCCGGATAAAATTCGATTGAGGTAGATTCATCGGTCAGCAGAGAAGCCGGAATAAAATCGATCCTGCCATACTGGGCTACAAGGAATTCGCGTGCAAAAGCCAGTTCTCCGGCTCTTTTGATTTCCACCCGGATCTTTTCAGGCATTCTGAATGCCAACCCCGGAATTTTGGAAGATTTTGAATCTTCTGCCCACTGGATCTGGTCCATCGGATTAGTATCTTCCCGTGACAGCAGTAGAATAACCGGATCAGCCCCGGAAGTTTCAGGTGCCTCGATTCCGTTCCCGCGTGAAAAAGAGAACAGGGTAAAAGACTCGAGGAGGCCCTGTCCATTAGGCGTATAAGCAAACTTCATCGTCTCCCGTTCCGTTTGAGTTCTGCCTGCGAACAATGACACATATCCCTCTTCCATTACTGCAAGCTCATTAACAATAACTTCAAGTGAGGTTCCTTCGGGTAGGCGGGTGCCATCATTTTCAACATAAGCGTAATCCCCGTTCAATAGTTTAAACCTTCCCTCCCTGAGCTTCATCAGCACTCCGGCAGCTTCCTGTGCCTGGTTGAGCAGGGATTTCTGGTCCTCTACCTTTCGTATGAGCGGGATTTTCACAAACGAAGTATCAGTTCTTACCAGGCGATAAATAGTATCCGGAATGGGTTCGGTATTTTTTCTCAAAGTAAGATCAGGGTACTGGGGAAAGTCGAATTCACGTTCTGCCAGTCGCTGCATAGCTTCCTGGCTGATGGCTACTTCGGGATTAACCGGAAGATTGATGCCCCGGATCAGTCCGTCTGCTGTAAGGCTTACCCTTGCGCCAAAAGGTTTTCCTTCCGTTTCGATACGGTACATTTGCCCCGGATCCTTTTCGGGATGCGTGTTGACCCTGATTTCCACAATGGAATATTCAACCGATTCGCGGGTTGGAACCGAGGTAAGTCCTAAGAACCGCTCCGCATAGGCCGCAAAAGGACCAGGTTTTGTAATCTTCTTATCTACAACTACTTCAATATCAAAAACAGTTCGTGGTAATGAATAATACATGGCGTAATCACTGGCCTTCAATCCGGGTTCCACTTTTCTGACCCGCGTTTTGGATGACATCTCTGTTTGCAGGGCACATCCTGCCGCTGCAAGCATAACTATCAGAATTAAAGAGAATCTTAAATTTTTCATTTTGGATTGTTATGGATTCGTATAAATGCTTTTCCGATTGAATCTATTATATCTCCAGCCGTTAAGGCTTCCATGCCCGTGCTTTCCGAAGCCAGATCACCTGCCAATCCGTGGAGGTACACCCCCATCCGGGCAGCAACAAACGGATCATACGCTTGAGCAATCAGGCCTGTTATTATTCCGGTCAGGACATCCCCTGATCCTCCTGTTGCCATTCCGGGATTTCCGGTGGTATTGAACCAGACTGAACCATCCGGACCGGCAATAGCGGTGTGCGCACCTTTGAGAACAAGCACGAGTCCGTAAAATTCAGCAAGATCTTTCAGTCTCATTATTCTGGAATAATCGTCACTATCCTCCCCGAATAAACGTTTAAATTCTCCGGGATGGGGAGTAAGTATACTATTTTTTGGCACCTGCAGCAAAGAACCAGGATTCCGGGATAATAAATTTAAAGCATCGGCATCCAGTACCAGCGGGATACTGCTCTCCAGCAGCAACCTTTCCAATGCTTTCCAGGTGGATGGATGGGTACCGATACCTGGACCGGCCCCGATGGCCGTGTAGGGCGAGAGGTCAGGAACAAATGTCCAGTGATCGGGGTCGTTATCCTGGATGGTCATTGCTTCCGGAACGGCGGTTTGAACAATGGCATTTCCCGACGAGGGAAGCAATGCGGTAGTCAGTCCGGATCCCGAGTGTATACAGGCTGATGCAGAGAGAACCACAGCACCCATTTTGCCGGTTGAGCCGGATATGATTAAAGAGTGGCCACAGCTACCTTTGTGGCTAAACTTGCTTCGCTGTTTCAACCAGGCAGAAACATCATCATAACCAATGAAATTCCACGGAGTATCAACATCACGGATAAAATCAGGGTGCAGTCCGATCGGTATCACCTTCCAATCACCCACATATGGATAATTTTCAGGAAAAAAAAAGCAAAGTTTCGGAAACTGGAACGTCAGAGTTTGAAAAGCGCTGATGACATGCCGTCGGGAATTCAGGCGGTTATCCTCGCCAAACAAACCGGAAGGCACATCCACAGCGATAACCCGTGCTTTACTGCAATTAATATGATCGATAATTTCAGCCATGAATCCTGCCGGTTCACGGGTCAGACCAGATCCGAACAAAGCATCTATTACCAGGTCGTCGCTGGCGATGCCGGGTAACAGAAAGCCCGCCTGCAGATAAGTCACCACCAGGTTATCCTGTTCAGGTAGCCGGTCGAGGTTGGCTTTTGCATCCGGTGACCCCTTTTTTTCAGGAGTGATTACATGAAGATTAACGTTCCGGCCTTTATTGGACAGCAACCTTGCGAGGGCTATTCCATCCCCTCCGTTATTGCCATATCCGGCAAATATCCTGACCTTCCGGAAACCCCAGGGTTGCCCCTCAATATATCCGGCCAGTCCGAGTGCCGCCCGTTCCATTAAATCCAGTGAGAGCACAGGCTCATGGCCAATTGTATATTCATCAGCCCTTCTGATCTGCTCAGTTGTCAAAACCTTCATAACCCTAAAACTACGCAATTTCGGCTGAAATTGAACCCGAATCAAAAGATTTCTATATTTGTGCAAAACCATTTACAAACTAGTATAAATCAATAAACTTCAGAATTATGTTTAAAGGGCATCCCAAAGGTTTGATTGTCGCCTTTTTTGCCAATATGGGCGAGCGCTTTGGCTTCTATACCATGATGGCCATCCTGGTATTATTCCTTCAGGCAAAATATGGCTTAACCGAGGACGAGGCTGGCGGAATATATAGCTGGTTTTATTTCAGCATATATGCATTGGCCCTGGTTGGCGGGTTGCTGGCCGACTATACGACGAGATACAAAACCGTAATTCTTTTTGGCCAGGTCATTATGTTCTCAGGTTATGTGCTGCTTGCGGTACCTGGACTTTCCCTGACCATTACTATTGTAGGGCTTTTCACCATTGCTCTCGGTAACGGGTTATTTAAAGGCAACTTGCAGGCGGTAGTTGGCCAGATGTATGATGATCCCAAATATACCAAACTGCGCGACTCTGCCTTTATGTTATTTTATATGGGTATCAACGTGGGAGCTTTCTTTGCCCCTTTTGCAGCGACCGGTGTGCGTAACTGGTGGTTAAAAAGCAATGGATTCCTCCACGATGGAAGTTTGCCCGCACTCTGCCATCAATTTCTCGATGGCACCATCAAGGATCCTTCCCAGCTCCAGAATCTGGCCGATCAGGTTAGCCTCCATGGTCCGGCAACCGACCTGTCAGCCTTCGCTAACAGCTATCTGGATGTGTTTTCCCGCGGATATAATTATGCTTTTGCCATTGCTGCCGGAGCCATGATTATGTCGCTGATCGTTTATATGGTGTTCAGCAGATTGCTGCCAAACAAAGAAAAGGTGGCCACCGACAAAAAAATGTCCTTTGTCCAGAAACCCTGGGCAATAGTGGTAGCCCTTGGAGCAGCCGGAGTAGTTGCCTATCTGATCAGTTTAGTTAAGGATTTCCCAACCGGCTTAGCGTTTGGATTGTTTGTCGGATTCGTAATCTGGATTATCCTTATTTCCACCAAAGAAGAGAAACCCCGTGTATCGGCTCTCGTCATGGTGTTTATCGTGGTAATATTCTTCTGGATGTCGTTTCACCAGAACGGTCTGACTTTAACCTTCTTTGCCCGTGATTATACGGTAAAAACGGTAGACCCATATACTTACATGTTCTTCACGCTGGAAAACATTCTTTCAGTCATTGCCTTTATTGCCGGTATCGTACTGATTATCGGAAAGAAAAGGAGCCTTAACACGCGGCTCATCGGTGGTGCATTATTGGTTGCAGGCAGTTCAGCCGTATATTACTTCTTTAGCAAAGGACAAGCTCAAAACGCTATTTCACCTGAGGTTTTTCAATCGTTTAACCCTCTGTTTATTGTATCCCTGACCTTCATGGTTATGGCGGTATTTAGCTGGCTCAATAAGAAGGGCAAGGAGCCTTCCACACCCAGAAAGATCGGCTATGGTATGATCATAGCGGCTGTCGGATTCTTAGTTATCCTGGTAGCCTCTCTGAACCTGGTATCTCCTCATGAGCTGAAAATGGTTGATGCATCCGGTGCCATCAAATACAATCCCGTACCGGATTCATCCAGGGTAATGCCTTACTGGTTAATAACTTCATATCTGATCCTGACCATTGCCGAACTCTTCCTGAGTCCGATGGGCCTCTCCTTTGTTTCAAAAGTAGCCCCCCCGCGTTTTCAGGGCCTTATGCAGGGCGGATGGCTGTTGGCAACTGCCGTTGGAAATAAATTACTGTTTGTGGGCAGTACCTTCTGGGGCAAGCTCGACTTATGGCAACTGTGGCTCATCTTTATTGTGTGCTGCCTGATTTCAGCAACGTTTATTTTCTCGATCATGAAACGGTTAGAAAGGATAACGAATTGACGCACAACGTAGAGACGCATGTCATGCGTCTCTACGTAATGTCAACGTTTGAGTTATTAACAATTGTTCATAACTGCGGTTGAAACGATGTGAATACAAACAGGTAAAAAACTCTTGACAAATCGTTTTTGGCGTTTACCTTTGGTCGTACCAAGTGAGCGATAAAGACCGCTACCAAGGTGAGGTTCTTTGAACGGGATGAAACAGCAACGGCGAAAGCCACGCTGGCTGCACGGGAAAAACCAAGATAAAATATCGACCGGCGAGCACTTGAAAAGAGTAATCTGATCAAACTTACCGATCGAAAATTATTAAGGGAAATACCTGCAGAGTTTTGCACGATACCACCTGCATCTGGAGGCAGACGCAAGTTGAGCCAAAGGTGGAACCAATATCATGTAAAACAGGAAGGCTAACGCCCATCCCACCAGGTTAAAAGAACAACACCATGCGATCCGTAACGGTAGCCTGGCCACCAACGGAAGCTACGGCAACCGGAAAGTGGGAAGGGGAAATCATCTAACGATGGTTTCCCCTTCGTGTTTTATAGCAGTTTGTAAACGGTTTCAGGGTTTCAGGGTTTCAGGGTTTCAGAGTTGAGGTTATTTTTAATATCCAGTTTTTCCGGTAAAATTTCATTTAATTACCTTTGTTGAATATCTCTGTGTTTCTCCGTGTTCTCTGTGTCTCCGTGGTAATTAAAACCTGAATCATGAAATCAATCAACTTTGTATGTTGCCTGTTATCAGTTGTCAGTTCCTTGTCGGCCCAGAATTCTTTCCAACCAGATCTGTTTAAGGACTTGGAATACCGTAACCTGGGGGCCTTCCGTACCGGTGCCTGGATCGCTGACATCGCGGTGCCGGAGATACCTGATGCAGCCAATAAATACACTTTCTACGTTGGCACTTACGGACGGGAAGCGCAAGATAGGCCTCAGTGCAGCGTCAGGAGGTCCCCGCCTTCGCGGGGATGACAATTATTAATGCTATGGTTATGAGATTGCTATTGGGGTTTTGGGTTTTATTTGTTTTTTGTGGTTTGGGTTTTGGAATTTGCGAGCAAAATCCTGTTATACAGCAGCCTGGTTGGCCTGATCGTTATTCTGCGACGTTCGGCTTTGAGATCATGGCCGATCACAATGGATTGATCATTGTATCATCGGTCGACAGCACCAGTCAGGCCTATAAACTGGGCGTCAGGCCGGGAATGGAATTATTGGGATGGAATACCCTGCCCGTTCGCAGGAAACTGGAATCTTTGAAAGTCCGTAAGTACCGGAAATCATTTCCGGTTATGACTGATCAATATATAAAGTTGATGTTGCTTTCACGAGGCCGGCCAGGGGAAACGGCCGAAGTGTTTTTCATGACACCGACGGGGAATAACTGGGGAATACGCCTGACGGCAAGACTTTAAGACCGAAAGACTTTAAGACTGTAAGACCAAAAGACTTTAAGAAACTCCTTCTCTGATCTTATCGTCTTCTTGTCTTATAGTCTTCTCTTTCTTAATGTCTTATAGTCTTTCTTCAAAGTCTTAAAGTCTTCTCTTCTGCTTGCTCCATCTGCCAGGTAGGGGTGGAGGTTGCACCGCAGATTCCTACTGTGTCGCCGGGCTGAAACCAGGAAGGTTCGATTTCGCTGACGGCAGATATTTTATAGCAATGCGGATTAACCTGCCGGCAAGCTTCGTAAAGCACCTTACCATTGCTGGATTTCACACCGGATATAAAAATGATAACATCGTGTTTACGGCAGAATGCCTGCAAGTCCTCTTTTCTACCCGATACTTGCCGGCAAATGGTATCCTTGAGCAGGACACGAATTCCGGCCTCCTCCAATTTTTGCCTGATTGCATAGAGCTTTTCAATGCTCATGGTAGTTTGGCTGTAGAGGGTTACTTTTGAAGGTAACTCTTTAATATTCAATTCATCAAATTCC
>JBBAAF010000036.1:0-30190 GCA_041658425.1 Bacteroidales bacterium
AACCCCAAACCAAACTCTACTATGGAATATTTTTCCCAAGACGTGAAACGGTCTTTGCACAGATTGTGTATTTTTCCTCTAAGTTATCTACTTTTATGTTCGGTTACAAAACCGAGGGGACTCTACTCAAAACCTGCTGTTCAACTCATTTTAGGAAGGTGTTTTTTTACGATCTTTGAACAAAGTAAATTCAGACGATATGAAAAGATTAATCAATTTCTCAGGTTTTCGCTGGCTTTTCACAGCCGGGTTGATTCTTACGAGTGGGTCACTGTTAATGACCCGGGCCCAGGACCGGCTCAAGGATATGCCGGGTTATGCTCAGTATCAGAAGATGTCACCGCTGATGCGGGGTACCGTTAAACAGGGATCGCTGCAGGTTACCTGGAAGGATGACAGCAAGACTTTTGAATATCAGTGGGACGGAAAGAAATACAGCTACGATGTTAAAAAACTCAAGGCTACGGAATTAGGTGCTGTACCGGCAGAAACCGGCCCTGGCGGACCGGGTGGCCGTATGGGAGCCGGTGGCCGGCAGGGCATGCAACGGTCCGGCGGTGAACGGCCCCAGCGTGGCAGGCAGTATACTTCGGCACTTTCGCCCGACGGAAAACTTAAGGCGATGTACAAAGACCATAACCTCTTCCTGGGAAATACAGATGGATCAGGCTTGACGGCTATTACTACCGATGGAACAGATAAAAACCGGATCAAATATGGCACTGCCAGTTGGGTTTATGGTGAGGAACTTGGCCAGGTTACTGCTATGTGGTGGTCTCCGGATGGGAAGAAACTGGCTTTCTACCGTTTCGATGAAAGCAAAGTGCTGGATTTTTATCTCCAATACAACCAGCTACTCCAACAGGATTCTGTTGAAATCGAGCCTTATACAAAAGTCGGCGCCAATAACCCGGTTGTGGATATCCTGGTTTACGATCTGCAAACTAAAAAGATTACCAAATTGGATGTCAGGGATGGCAAGCCATTTGAAACCAAGGTAGTAGGTCATTATATCTATGGAGTGGAGTGGACTCCCGACGGAACCGAATTGCTTTTCCATCGCACCAACCGCAAGCAGGATATCATGGAGCTTGCAGCGGCCAGTCCCGAAACCGGCAAGTGCCGTGTGGTGATTCATGAAGAGTGGCTGCCCAGCTTTACCGAAAATTCTCCGATGATGCAGTATCTGAAAGATAACAAGCACTTTATCTGGGTATCTGAACGAACTGGATTTAAAAATTTCTACCTGTATGATCTCAGCGGCCAATTATTGGTTACACTGACTAATCATCCTTTTGAAGTAGCCAATATCGTGAAGGTGGATGAAGAGGGTGGATTCCTGTATTACATGGCAAGAGATGGCGAAAACCACATGAAACTTCAATTGCATAAGGTTGGTCTCGATGGGAAAGGTGATGTTCGTTTGACTGATCCTGCTTATTTGCATAGTGTTACTTTATCGCCTAATAATAAGTACTTTACAGATGTTGTCCAGACTCATAATATTCCGCCGTCAACCCGGCTGGTGAATATAAAAGGGAAGATACTTGCAGAATTGGCCAAGAGCGATATGACTAAATTTGATGATCTGGGTCTGAAAAAGGTTGAGATGATCACCTTTACGGCCGCTGATGGGAAAACTCAACTGCATGGCCTTCTTCAGTTTCCAACGAATTTTGATCCATCTAAAAAATACCCGGTGCTGGTTACAGTTTATGGCGGTCCGGCTACCAATGCTGCAACCGAACGGTTTGCCACCCCGGGTGCCACCACCGAGTATGGTTTTTTGGTTGCATCCTTCGATTCCCGCAGCGCTGCCGGTCGGGGTAAACGTTTCATGGATCCGTTCTACGGCCACCTGGGTATTGTTGAGATGGACGACCAGGCCGAAGGGGTCAAATCTCTCTTCAGCAGGCCATATGTAAATAGGGAAAAGGTTGGAATTTATGGTACTTCCTATGGCGGAACCTCTTCGGCTACCTGCCTGCTGCGGTTCCCTGATGTATTCCATGCTGCCTGCGCTAATTCCGCGGTAACCGATTACCGGAATTATGATAATATCTATGCTGAACGGAACATGGGATTGCTGGAAGATAACAAGGCCGGGTACGATTCCGCGAGTATCATGACCTATGCCGGAAACCTGAAAGGACACCTCATGATTTATTATGGCACATCGGATAACAACGTCCATCCGTCCAACTCATTGCAGCTTATCACTGCTTTGCAAAAAGCCCGCAAGAGTTTCGAGGTCCAGGTAGGTCCCGATCGCGGCCATACTGCGGTGGATGCAGAAAGGATGATGGAGTTCTTTATTGAGAATCTGGTGCTCAGGTAGGATTTTTTATTTCGGTTATCGGTTATCGGTTATCGGGGTTGTGATTGTTGTGATTGTAATCGACCTCGCGATACTTGAATCTCCAACTTCAGCATTCTGAATTCTAAATTCGAATCTAGAAATTCCTATGATTGACCCTATTGAACGGATCGACTTATTTCCACTCCGGATAAAGCTGAAAAGGCCATTTGTGATCTCCCTTGGACGGGTGGATTATGCCGAAAATGTGGTGGTTAAGATTGAAACCCGGTCAGGTCTTACCGGATTTGGGGAGTGCTGTCCGTTTCAGACCATCAACGGGGAGAGCATGGAAACTGCCCTTATTGTAGGCCGATATCTGAAGGATAAACTGATTAATCTGGATCCGCTTGATATCGAGGCTTGTATCGGCCGCATGGATTCAATAATATACGGGAACAGTTCCATCAAAAGCGCTTTTGACATTGCCTTGCACGATATAGCGGCCCGGTCAGCCGGGCTTCCGCTGTTTGCTTTTCTGGGCGGAAAGCTGAAAAAGACACTGATAACGGATTATACCGTGAGTTTCGGTAATCCGGAAGCTATGGTTGCAGAGGCCCTTGAGATTATGAATCAGGGCTATCCGGCCATTAAGATCAAGGTTGGTGGAACTCTGCAGGAAGACCTCTGTCGGGTACGTGAAATCCGGAAAGCCATCAGGCCTGATATTCCGTTAAGGCTGGATGCCAATCAGGGCTGGAGCCTGGAGACCGCCATCGGTGTACTGTCGGAACTCGACGGGATGAATATCGAGTTTTGCGAGGAACCGATCCCGCGGTGGGACTTCATGAACCTGGCGAAGGTCAGGAAGGCGAGTCCCGTTCCCATCATGGCCGATGAATCATGCGGTGATCACCATGACCTGGAACGGATGATCGCATTAGGAGCCTGCGATTATGTGAATATCAAGCTGGGTAAATCGGGTGGATTATATAAGGCCCTGAAAATGATAAGGCTGGCCGAACAGTTTGAAATGAGAGTGCAGATCGGTGGTTTTGTGGAATCGAGACTCGGTTTTACCGCCTCGGCTCACTTGGCATTATCATCCGGCTGCGTATCCTGGTGCGATTTCGATACTCCGCTCATGCTGGAGGAAGACCCTGTTATTGGAGGGATACGGTACGGTTTCGGGGGAGTCGTGGAGGTACCGGAAGGGATAGGACTGGGTGCTAGAATTGAGGGGAAAAGCTTGACGGAGTCCCCCAAGGGCATTCGCGGTTAGCGACGGGGTCCCCGCCTGCGTGGGGATGACACTTCTTCGATGACAATTTAGTAACGTTTATTCATGGTTTCGCGGTTAAGGACGGTGAGTGGTGCCGGAGAATGGCACACTCACACCCACACTCTCTTCCTTTTCACTTTGCGACCTTGTCATCCCCGCGCAGGCGGGGATCCCGTCGCTTATCACGAAATTGTGGAGGAGGCTCCCTTCCCATTACTTCGAGTTAACCGATCTTCACCGAGGTCATTGTGAGGGAGCCCATTACGGGTTTGTCGTTGAAAAAGGAGATTTGCTCGTTCTTTTCCTGAAGAGCGAGCGTATAAAGTAGAGGCAGATAGTGATCGGGGGTAGGGATAGCTAAATTAAAAGATTTGCCCTGAGATTGATAGTTGATCAGGGATTTATGATCGCCGGAAATAATGAATTGCTTCATTTTTTCATTGGCTTCAATTGCCCAGTCGAAGCCGAATTCCGGTTCCCGGACCTTATCCCAGGCCACCATCCGCAGATTGTGGACCATGTTGCCGCTGCCAATGATCAGGATGCCATTTTTGCGCAGGGTTGCCAGTTCTTTTGCCAGATCATAATGATACTGAGGAGCCTGCATAAAATCTAGGCTCATCTGGACTACTGGCACATCAGCCTCAGGATACAGACGTTTTAATACACTCCATGTGCCATGATCAAGTCCCCATTTTTCATCCAGGCTTACATCCGTTTTGGTGACTGTGCTTTTAATCTCCTTTGCCAGCTGCGGACTGCCCGGAGCAGGGTACTGCACATCGAAAAGTTCTTGCGGAAAACCTCCAAAATCGTGAATGGTTTTCGGCTTCTCCATAGCAGTCACAAAGGTTCCACGGGTCTCCCAATGAGCAGATATACATAGTATTGCATAGGGTTGTGGCAGAGTCTTCCCGATCTCCTTCCAGCTCCTGGAGAATTCATTATCCTCGATGGCATTCATCGGACTGCCGTGCCCCACGAACAGTACAGGCATTTTGTCTGATGCGCTCATGTATCAACTCTGTTTGGCCAATTCCACTTCACACAGGATCTTAACTTCTTCGCCAACCAGCACACCACCGGATTCAAGGGTGGCATTCCAAAGGACGCCGAAGTCTTTGCGATTGACTTTCCCGGTCAGTGTAAATCCGGCTTTGGTATTGCCCCATGGATCTTTCTGGACACCACCGAATTCCACATCCAGCTTTATTGGTTTACTGATCCCTCTGATAGTCAGGTCTCCAAGAAGTTCAAAGTTTTCTTCGTCAATTTGTTTCAATGAACCTAACGTAAAAGTTATTTCCGGATAATTTTCGACATCGAAAAAATCGGCACTCTTCAGGTGAGTATCCCGGCCGGCTTCACCGGTATTGATGGATGCCGCCTTCATTTTGAAATCAATCTTTGCTCCGTTGAAATCATCACCGTTGGTTGACACATTCATATCAAATTCCTTGAACAATCCTTTTACGTTCACGATCATCAGGTGTTTAACCTTGAATGAGATTTCGGTGTGAGCGGGGTCATAAACCCATTTTGTTTTAAGTGCTGTTTCCATTTTGCCATGTATTAATTTATTGATGCAAAGATGCAACCAGCGGAGTGACCGGCGGTAACACAAATCGGAAGAAGAGTAGTAAATTTAGGTATTGAGTTTTTTCATCTCCTTCCGGAACTCAGTAGGGGTTTGCCCGGATTTCTTTTTGAAAACGTTAGTGAAATAGGCCTTTTCATTGTATCCCAGCTCATAACCGATTTCCGAAACGTTCTTGTCGGTATGGATCAGCAGGTTTTTCGCTTCAATTAATTTCCTGGTCTCAATGATTTCAGATACACTTTTTTGCAGGATGTTCTGGCAGATCAGGTTCAGGTTCCGCGCCGACATGAATAGTTTATCAGCATAAAATTCAACACCTTCCGGACGGCGGAAGTTGTTTTCCAGAATTTGCAGAAAGTTCTTGAATGTGATGTTCTGTGTATTCACTAAATCTGCCACGGCTGGTTCAGATTTCCTCCGTTCCGATTCAATCATAGTAAACAAGGCACTCAGGAGATGACGGACAATGGCATAATCAGGTACAGGCTGATGCATTTCAAACAACATCATATCGCAGATTGCAGTCATCCGGTTGAAACTCTCGCCCGGTTGCAACTGGAGGTTGGCATGATCATGATAATACGAATAAAGCTGAAAGGTCGTCTCCGGAATGAACTCGCTACGGAAGGTTATTGCCCATATTGAGAACTTACCATCGGCCAATCGGGGAACCAGCCGGTGCATCTTACCTTTTGTTACAAAACTGACAAACGGTGACCGGAAAGTGGCCTTTTTAAAATCAATGAAATGCTCAATCCCGCCTTCAATCCCGATCAGCAGTTCCTCGAAATCATGATCATGCGGTTCATTGGCTGATTCTGCGATCTGAATAGCCCTGTTAACCCCAATTTTTATAATCTCGAACGGCTGGTTCATCTCCTAATCATAATACTCATATTCGTACCGTTTACTGAACTTCACCTGCTCCTCCAGAACCACCCGGTTGTTAGCGTCATATTCGTAGGTTGTTCGGTTGTCGAGCAGTGAGTCGCCAATATATTCTTCTTCCACGATGGGGTTTCCATTCTCATCATACTCAAAAAGGAAGGTGTATTTTCCCGAGAATGACTGTTTAACCGGCCTTCCGTTATCGTCATATTCAATCTTTAGATAGTCAGATAGCTCACCTTTCCGGTTGCGGCTGGCCCGGAGGAGGAGCAATCCGGATTCTGCGTATTTGAATTCCGTTTCGAGGATCAGTTTGCGGCGTTCATCCAGATGCCTGAGGGTCGACATTTCCCCATCCGGATTGTATTCATATTCAAAGGCTTCTGTGAGTTTATCGTTGAAGTCATACAATTCCCGCAGGATCACCTTTTCTTCCGCATTGAATTTCAGGAACTCCCGGGATTCCAACTCGTCATCCTCATCCCGTTCGATCCAGTTCTCATTGTTGTTCTCCTCATCCCGTTCGATGGTCTGAACCGAAACCGACCCATCTGTAAACTCGATATTCACCTGTTCTATCTGGCCGTCCTTATTGCGGACATATACTTTTCGTTCAACAATTTCATGTTCATCCATGTAAGTAGTCACTTCAACCATCTGATTGTTTTCGTTGAACCTGGTTTCGACTTTAGATTCAAACTCATCAGGACCGTGGTATTCATAACGGGCAATCTCATTTCCTGCACGGTCATAATGAACAATCTGGCTGATAAAGGATTCGGAATCTTCGTCTTTTGGAAAAGTGGTTACACGGAGTGAACGTAGCTGGCTCATATGATTTATTGATTTGTTGATGTGCTGATGTGCTGATGTGCTGATGTGCTGATTAACGCTCTCACGCCCTCACGTCCTTACGTTTCAAAAGCTTGTTAGTAGCGATAAACACTCCGTACCCAATGAGGCTCCCGAGTGCTACTCCGCCCAGAACATCTCCCGGATAGTGGACACCGAGGTAGATACGGCTGTAGCTGACCAGAATTGCCCAGGTGAACACGCTAATAGTGAACCATCTGCGATGAATCAGGAGAGCCGAGAGAATGCCAAGGGTAAAAGAATTCGCTGCATGGGTTGAAACGAAGCCGAATTGCCCGCCGCAATGGTTGGCAACGAGGCGCACTTGTCCGGCTAAGGAGGGCTCATGGCACGGGCGGAGCCTCATGAATACCTCCTTAAACAGGTGAACCGATGTTTGTTCACTTATTGCGTATGCCAGTATCAGGCTGACTACCGTGATCAGATAACGGTTCCGGTACTGATTCCAATGGGTGCCCCATAAAATGATCAGAAAGCCGAAGATGAAAAGAATCCAGGGAACCGGCCCGCTGAGAAATCTCATGACAGGATCAGCACCTGGTGTGGCGAAATGGTTCAGCGCCAGGAAAAGTTTTTTATCCAGATTAATCAGGTTTTCGGGCATAGACTAATCACTATGGAGAACCTGCCATACCAGGTCTTTCAGTTTATCAAGATTGGTGTGTGTGAGCGATGAAAAGAACACGTAAGGAACATCCGGAAGATCTTTCCTGACCTCCTGCATGAGTTCCTTATCCAGCAGATCCGATTTGGAGATACCCAGAATACGCTTTTTATCAAGCAATTCGGGGTTATATTGCTCGAGTTCGTTTACCAGGATATCATATTCCTGGCGGATATCTTTGCTGTCGGATGGAACAATAAAAAGGAGAACGGGGTTACGTTCGATATGACGCAAGAATCTTAGGCCCAGACCTTTACCTTCATGAGCCCCTTCGATGATTCCCGGGATGTCAGCCATTACAAAAGAGAGGTTGTCATGGTAATCCACTATACCCAGATTCGGGGTGAGGGTAGTGAAAGCATATTCAGCGATTTTAGGCTTGGCCGCTGTGACCACCGATAGTAGGGTGGATTTACCGGCGTTCGGTAATCCAACGAGGCCGACATCCGCCAATATCTTTAGCTCCAGTATGATTGATCCCTCAATGCGGGGTTCCCCCGGCTGGGCATAGCGGGGTGTCTGGTTGGTAGCCGATTTGAAGTTGACATTGCCAAGGCCTCCCCGGCCTCCCCTGACCAGGGTCTTCTCCTCGCCCGGCTCTGTAATTTCCATCAGGAATTCGTCGGTTTCCCCATCCCGGGCAATGGTGCCGAGGGGTACATCAATATAAACATCATCACCCTGGGCACCGGTTTTCTGGTCCTTGCTTCCGTCGACACCATCCTTAGCAAATACGTGCCGGTTATATTTCAGGTGCAACAGTGTCCACAGCTGGCTGTTAGCCCGCAGGATCACATGTCCTCCCCGACCGCCGTCACCCCCATCGGGACCGGCCTTTGGGTTGTATTTCACCCGTTTCAGGTGAGCCGATCCGGCCCCGCCCTTTCCGGAACGGGTGAAGATCTTTACATAATCGATGAAGTTGACAGTTGACATGCCTGTTTACATTTGAATGTTTAAAGCGAAAAATTGTTGTCAGTTGTCTGTTGTCAGTTGTCGGTAACTGACAACCGATAACCGACAACAATATCAGTGAGCATGGATATTCATATCATTAGAGTTTATCAACATCCGAAATAAGCCTTTGGGAGATCTCCTGGATGGTGCCAACCCCTGCAATGGAATGGTATTTACCTAGTTGCGTGTAATAATCGATTAATGGCTGAGTTTTTGCCTCATAAACAGAAATACGGTTTTCGATGGTAGCGATATCGGCATCATCGGTGCGCCCGGAGAATTCACCACGGAGGAGAAGCCGTTTAACCAGCTCATCATGAGGCACTTCCAGTGACAATAATGCGGTGATTCCTTCCTTACAAGATGTCAGCATTTTATCCAGTTCTTTAGCTTGTGCCATTGTACGGGGAAACCCGTCATAGAGTACCCCCGGAACCGTACCAATCCGATCGAGCAGGATTCTGATCATCCCGATGACAGTTTCATCCGGAACCAATTCCCCGGCATCGATAAACCGTTTGGCTTCGAGACCCAATTCCGTTTGGGCTGCAATCTCTGCCCGGAGCAGATCCCCGGTTGAAAGGTGAATGAACTTAAAATGCTCAACAAGAGCTTGTGCCTGAGTGCCTTTTCCCGCGCCCGGAGGACCAAAGAGGATGAGCTGGACCATAATTAAATTTATCGTAGAGACGCATGTCATGCGTCTCTACAGGTGGTTATAATGTATAGATATCTTTGCTGTTCCTGCCATAGCCATTATAATCAAGGCCATAGCCCACAACGAAATTATTTGGAATTTCAATGCCAAGGTAATCGATTTTGAAGTTTGCCTTAAAGGCATCTGGTTTGAACAATAGCGTAGCGATCCGGATGGAAGCCGGTTGCATGGTATGCAGGTGCTCCAATAACTTGTTGATGGTCAGTCCGGAATCGATAATGTCTTCAAGAATTATAATATGATGACCGGTAATCACTTCCTGAAGTCCGATGAGCTGATCTACCTTTCCCGACGAGCCTGTACCCATATAGGATGCCATTTTAACAAAGGAGATCCGGCTGGGCATCTTTAACTGTTTGAACAGGTCGGCGGCAAAAATAAAAGAGCCATTCAGCACTGCCAGGAAAAGCGGGTCTTTCCCGTACATGTCGCGATCAAGGTCCGCGGCCATTCGCACAATAGTCTCCTGTATACGCAGATACGGAATGAAGCTTGCAAAGGTTTTGTCGAGAACTTTAAGGGTGTCCATTGTTTCTGAATTGGCTGTTTTTCCTACCTTGCGAAGTTAATCATTAATCCTGAACGAATGAATCCATTAGTCAGTATCATCATGGGCAGCACCTCCGACTTACCTGTTATGGAAGAGGCCGCAAGGTTGTTGGATGAGTTTGAAATTCCTTTTGAAATTCATGCATTATCTGCCCACCGCACCCCCGATCTGGTAGCTGATTTTGCCAAAGGGGCCTTTGACCGAGGTGTTCGGGTGATCATTGCCGGTGCCGGCGGCGCAGCGCATCTTCCCGGCGTGGTTGCCGCGATGACCATCTGCCCGGTTATCGGGGTGCCGATTAAATCAACCAATTCGATTGATGGCTGGGACTCGATCCTGTCGATCCTCCAGATGCCTTCCGGAATCCCGGTTGCTACAGTTGCCCTTGATGGAGCGCGCAATGCCGGAATCCTTGCTGTTCAGATTCTTGCTGCCGGAAATGCAGCACTGCAGGCCAAATTACTGAACTTTAAAGCCGGATTGGCTAAAAAGGTGGTCAAGGCCAACCTAACGCTGAAAGAGGTTTCATTTAAGTTTAAGACAAATTAGTTCCGGAATATTTTCCATTTCAATGGATCGGGCGCATCTATATCCGGTAAAACGGAAAGATGCGCCCGATTTGTTTTTTTACCCTGGTACTATTTCTAGCTCCGGTTCGGCTGGTTGCACAGGATCCGATGGCAACTGCCATGCGAACCACCGATTGGCCTGATGCCGTTAAGGTTGGTGAAGGCATCGGCTGGTCAGTTTTCTCCAAACAGTATTACTGCGTGTCCAACTGGAATGCGACAGGGTTATCTGTCGATTATACCACCGCCATGGGGCAATCGGCGGCCCTGGTTTGCCGCGATGGCATTCCCGGCTTCTCCTGGTACCATCTTTACCTATCCCATTTCAGGCAGTTCAAAAAGATAAGCGGTATGCTTCAGCTCAGGTTTTCATTCATTGATCTGAAGGACCGGCCCCTGGTTTTCAGGCTTGGGGGAAACATCCGGACAACCTGGTCGATGAGCCAAACCCTGATGCTTCAGGTCAGTCTGTATGATTTTACCGGCTGGATTCTTCCCGCAACTGCTATTGCCCGGGGCGATCCGGCTATGCAATTTTTACTGTTCCACGAACCCGGCCGGCTGATCGGACTGGCCACTGGGTTCCTTGTGAGCCGGTCGCAGTTCGGACCGGTAAAAGCCGGCATCCGGGTGAATATTAATGACCAGGTTGGATTGATTGGGCTTTTTGATGTTCTTCCTTTTGGTATATCGCTCGGAATCAATTGGAAATTAAAAGGATACAGGGTCAGAGGGTGGTTGGATCAAAGGAATGGATTGGGGGTAACACCGGTAGTGGAAATTAGCGACGACTGAGTAAAGACTATAAGACAAGAAGACTATAAGACGATAAGACTTTAAGACCGATAACCGAAACCTTCTTTACGTTCTTGTCCTTCTTTACGTTCTTAACGCCCTCACGTCCTTAACGCCCTCACGTCATCCCGCACTCACGTAAAGCGAATTACACCTATGAGACAAATCTTCCTAATCACGTTCCTTAGCTTAAACTCTGTGGTCGGCGTTGCGCAGGTGCTGAGCCGCTTCGATCCGGACTCTGTGCTGGCCGAATGGCTGGAGGCGGGTGAGTGGGAGGGAGTGAGCCTGCATCCGGATATAGCCATGGACTGGCTGCTGGATATGGATAGTTCGTTTGCAGAGGTATCGGATGATCATCCGGCACGGACGCATCTGTTTACGGTTAATGTTCCGGTAAACGCTTCCTTTTTGGATAGGACTTCCGATTCAGGGGACCTGATTTCACCGGTTTCAATGAAGTATCGGATAAAGATCGGTGAACCGCATCGCTGGGAGTTTCGCCTTCAAACGAATCAAAATGCCGGTGATACCTGTCTGACCATGCCGGGTACTGGTGTGCCGGAGCACCTGAGCACCGGTTTTCTCATCCGGCCCGGACAGACTTTTCGGGAGATTATTATCGGCGATTTTCAGGTGAATTCGGGTTTTGGGGTGGTGGCAGGATCGAGCCCGGTTTTTTCAGTTTCTCTTGGAAACCCGGGATTATTGCATCGGCCCGGCAAAGGGATCCGTTTACATTCGGGTACCGATGAGGGCCGGTTTTTCAGGGGACTGGCAGGAAGCATGGAATTGAGTAAGTCGGAACTGATTGTTTATGGCTCGGGTAAAGATCGAATCCACGAGGAGGTAGCCGGAATGGTCTGGAAAAGAAGTTTTACCAATTCAGAAATCGGATTTTCGGGAATCCGGGTACAAAACCAGTTTCCACCTGAAATCAAGGAAGGCTGGACGGCGGCATGGCAGAAGGATTCAGGCCGTTATAGCCGAATCGGAATTTGGGGACAGATGCGGGTTCCGTTCGGAATCGTGTTTGGGGAAGCGGGCTGGAGTCCGAACGGAGGTTACGGCTGGATCACCGGGATCAGGTGGTTTGAGGCACACGGATTCTCGGCCGTGCTGAGGTATAGCGGTTGCTCACCCGGTTACCCCGTAACCTATACCTTATTTCAATCGGGCACAGGGCTCACAAAGGAGGGCCAGCGGGTGATCGCATCATACCGTTATGCACCGGCGCGACAGCTCGAATGGCTCGGATCGGTTGAGGTGGATTATGCACAATGGCCCGGCTCAAATGCCCATTTCAATAATGCCTCTACCCGGATATCTCAGCAATTGAAGTATTTATCAAAAAATCTATGGATGGCTGCCGGATCGTTACAGCTTGATTTTCTTGCATCTGCAGCTGCCGTACCTCAAAAGCTGACCTGGAAAATGGCTTTTGATTCCGATCCGCTGCAATCCGGGACCCTCCGTTTCAGGGCAGGAATCCGGCAACAGTTGCAAGGCTTTGGAAGTAACCTGACCCAAGGAACCACTGCTGATTGCTCATTGAGCGCGGACCTGGCCGACCGGAGGCTCCGCATAACCGGCGGATTCCGGGTCTTTACGGTGGAAACCGGCACCGATCCCCTTTATGCCTATGAACCCGATGTTCATTATGGCTGGTCGGCACCGGTCCTCTCCGGCTCCGGCACCCGCTGGTTTGGTGTGGTTCGATGGAAGCTATTGAAATGTATTGATTTAGAGATCAAGGTCAGCCAAACCGCTTATTCTGATCTGAAACATCTGAGCGAAGGGAATAACGGAGGGCTGAACGGGAAGGTTCAGGTAGGGTGGAGAATGACGTGATGATGTGAGGGGGTTACGGACGTGAGGACGTAAAGAACGTGAGAGTGAAAAGAACGTTAAGAATGGAATCTTCTTGTCTTCCGTCTTCTAGTATCTTTGATAGCCCCCCAATCATTATAATATCAACTGTTATGATTAACCGGATTTTTAAATTCCTGCCGATCATTCTGTTTTCTTTAATGGTAGCGTGCGAACAAATGGGTGTCCAACCGGATGAGGATAACACCCCGCCAAAGGCGTATTTCACAATATCACCATCGACAGGTGACTCCACAAAGTCATTCCTTCTCAGTGGGCTCAACAGCAGTGATGCCGAGATCCGGGATACCCAGATGTCCCGGGATAACGGAATTTATGAAAAGTACTGCTACCAGAATGATCCCTCGCGGAAGGATCCGCTTGGAGGATATTATACCTATTATCACTGGGATGAAGTGATTGATTATGATACGATTGGGTTGCAGGGGCTTTGCCCGCCCGGCTGGAAGCTCCCCGGAATGTCTGACTGGGATACCCTGATGGATCCAATCCGTGATCGAGGGATCAGTTACTTTAGTGCTGGCGGCTTCTCCCGATTAAACCTGACAAAAATCGGAATCCATGAATTGACCAAAACCTGGGAAACCATCGATGAATGCCCTTGCACTGCCGGTCAGGTGCATGAAAATCGCAGACTAAGATGAAAACGAAACCATATTTTATTTGTATTCTGATTGCATGCCGTTTACTGTCGGGCTGCGAGGAAGACGTTAATGCCCCGCTGGCAAAAAGTCCCTACCCGGTGGTTTACTTCATTTTGGACAAAGACGATACTGCTCATTACGTGAGGCTTACCAAAACTTTTTCCGGTCCTGTCGATGCTAATGTGATGGCCCAAAATCCGGATTCACTCTATTATAAAAATGTTCGGGTATTTGCAGAAATGTCTGGCAAAACAGTTGAAATGGAACCGACCGACGAAATCAAACGCGATTCGGGTGTGTTTTTCTCAGATTATTCACTTTTGTATAAAACCACCTACCGGCTTTGCGGCGGTGTCCGGATCCATATCTTTCTGCCAGATTACGGGTCTGAGGTCATCGGATCGACCGAAATGATGGGGACGCCGGTTTTTAAAAAGCCCGAACCCGGGAAAAAAAAGGTGCTGAGTTTCTATGAACCGGAGTATGTTCAGATCCAATGGAACGGGATAAAGAGTGTTTGTCAAACAACGATACGCTTTAAGTATCTGGAAATTACCGATTCAGGATTGGATACCTGTCACGTCGACTGGACCCGGAAAAGTGCCGACTTCGCCATACTGCCCCAGGATCTGCTCGATTATCTCAATCATTGGATACCCGACAAGCCGGAAGTGAGGTACAGGAAAGTGCTGGGTTTTGATATCCTGGTAACGACCGGTAATGGTCAGCTGGCCTCTTATATGAAGTATAAAGACTGGAGCATCGATTTTATCGACAGTCCCTATTCAAATCTGATCAATGCCTATGGTTTGGTTGCGGCCCGGGTGAGCGGTAAATTGACGGATTATCTTCCCAATCAAAGATTTATCGATACACTCGTAACCAATTCTTTAACCGAGCATTTGCGGTTTGTCAAATGGTAAGAACATGAGAGTGTGAGGGCGTTACGGAGGTGAGGTGGATCGTGGACGAAAGGGTTCCCGCATATGCATGGATGACAATGGGCTTTCAGGAATTACGCAAGTGCACTTGTCATCCCGGCGAAGGCCGGGACCCCGTCACGCTACACAGAGTAAACTTCAGTGACAACTCTTCATACCGAAATTCAAAGACCGATCCGCCGGTAACCACGATTTTTCCCATAATCAATATCATTATCCAAATGCACCGCGTAGAGACGCATAATTGCGTCTTTGCACCACGTCCGTCAGAGACGCGATTATGCGTCTCTACAACGCGTCTATTGCATCCTTCAGTTGGTTGAACCCTTGCTCCAGCAGGCTTCGCTGGCACCCGAAATTCAGGCGCATGAACCCTTCACCCCCAGGTCCGAACTGAGTGCCATTATTGAGGCCGAGTCCGGCTTTTTCGATGATAAACTTATTCAGGTTTTCAGGAGTCATCCCCAGCTTTCTGAAATCAAGCCAGGTCATATAGGTTGCCTCGGGGAACATCATTTCCACCTGCGGGATCTCCGATCGTAAAAAATCATAAATAAACTGCCGGTTTCCCCGTAGATAAATGAGCAGCTGATCGAGCCACTGGTCGCCTTCTTCATAGGCGGCTTGCAGGGCTTCCAATCCAAATACATTTCCCATACCGATATGCAGGGTATGGACGAGGTCTTCATACTGCTTGCGCTCTTTCTGATCAGGTATCACCACGATCGAGGTACTCATGGCTGCCAGGTTGAAAGTTTTGGAGGGAGCCATTGTCACCAAAATCCGGTGCTGGTAATCTTCAGCCACTTTTAATATCGGTGTATGACGGTTCGGACTGAAAATCAGGTCGGAATGGATCTCATCGGAAACGATCCGGATATCATGCTCCTTACACACCGAAACCAAACTGGAGAGTTCTTCCGGGGTCCACACGGTTCCACCGGGATTGTGCGGGCTCGACAGGATAAGCATCCGGGTTCTGGGAGTGATCTGACTTTTCAGAAGCTCCAGGTTGAAGATGAATTTTCCGTTTGTATGAATCAGATGATTGAGGATCAGTTTTCTACCGTGGCCTTCCACACAAAAATAGAAGGGGTGGTAAACGGGGGGCTGGATAATCACTTCATCGTCAGGCAGAGTGTAAGCCAATACGGCTACCGATACGGCCGACACCACACCGGGCATGAATGTTACCCAGGAGAGATCAACAGTCCAGTCGAGGCGCCTTTTGACCCATCCGGTAAAAGAACCGGCAAACCCTTCACTGCGATAGGTGTAACCGAGGATCGGGTGCTCCAGGCGCCGGGCAATCCGCTTCCTGATAAATTCCGGGGTTTCGAAATCCATGTCGGCCACCCAGAGCGGGATTACATCAGCTTTGCCAAACACTCTTTTCCGGCCGTCCCATTTGATGCTATCGGTACCGACACGATTAATAATCCGATCAAAATTTTCCTGGGTATAGAGTTTACCATCCATAATTATTCGGTCCCAGTTCTTGTTCAACCATCTTATTATAAGCATTCTGCAAGCGTATTGTCATTGGTCTGTGTTCCGGCAGGCGGATTCCGTTGACCACGGCAATCGGCTGTACGCCGGCTGAAGTGCCTGATGTAAACATCTCATCAATTGTACCAACCTCACTTTCGTGAAGGTATTTTTCAATTAGCGTAATATTCAGATTTTCAGCCGCATCGATCACTTTTTGCCGGGTAATTCCGGGCAAAACCGATTCGAGCGGAGCGGTATAGAGCACCGAATCTTTTACGTAGAAATGATTGGTGCGGCTCCCTTCGGTGATATTTCCGTCTTCATTGACCAGCAGCACTTCAAAAACACCGGTGTCATGGAGAACCTGATTGGTACGGGCGCGTAATGCTGCATTCCATAGCTTGATATTGGGGGTATTCCGGATGGCATGAAAGGTGGAAACCACTACACCTTCAGATTGTTCCTGGAAAGGGGGATAGCTATGGGGTATATATCCGATTTCAAGCACCGGCTCAGGCCACCAGCTCAGGCGTATTTTGATGTTCCCGATTCTTTCAGGTTCGGTGTCCAGCAATTCAAACAGATGTTTTTCCATCTGTTCCAGAGAATAGGGTTTGTCGAATCCGAGCAGTTCGATCGAATGGAACATCCTGTCGAGATGTTCAGCCAGGAACAGCGGTTTGTGTTTTAACACCCGAAACACCTCATACACCATCGGTACGAGTGTGGGATCGGGATCTTCGAGAAATTCCTGCGGGATCAGTTTTCCGTTTTTCCAATACATAATATTAAAATATTCCGGTTTAAAATATTCCGGATTATTATAGTGGATCCACATCAGCCTGAATCACCAGGCTTCCGTATGTTTTTTTATCGATAAAATTTTTAATCAGCGAAGCTATGGCCTTTTTCCGGACAAGCAGCTCGGGGTTACGTTCCAGTTTGATCAGGATATTCTGGATATGCTTCCCCTGGATGCGGCTTACCACCGGAGATTGGGGTCCCATCACCCTGCCGGGCAAAGCCTGCTTGAGCTCGTAGGCCAGATCGGCAGCGGCTTCAGCCACCACTTTGATATCTGTATGTTTGATATTAAACCTGATCAGGCGCGTAAAAGGCGGATAGCCAAATTGTTGCCGTTCCTTTAGCTCATTCTGATAGAATCCCGCGAGGTTGTTGTCCAGAACCTGCTGAATTACCGGATGGGTGGGATCGGAGCACTGGATAACCACCGTACCCTGGGTATTGCGGCGTCCGGCCCGGCCGCTCACCTGGGTCATCAGCTGGAAACTCCGCTCGTACGACCGGAAATCGGGGTAATTGAGCAGCTGGTCGGCATCCATGATTCCAACCAGGCTAACCTTGCTGAAATCCAAACCTTTGGAAACCATCTGGGTGCCAATCAGTATATCTGTTTTTTCCAATTCGAAATCCGTGAGTATACGGCTGAATGCCGAGGTCGACCGGGTGCTGTCAAGATCCAGCCGGGCCAACCGGGCATCGGGGAACAGGAGTTGCAGATCTTCTTCGATCCGCTCAGTGCCCAGGCCGCGAGTGGTTAGTCCGGTTGATGAGCATGACGGACAGCGGGTTGGTACCCGCTCGGCATATCCGCAATAATGGCATTCGAGCTTGCTTTGTGCCCGGTGAAGGGTAAGGCTAACATCGCAATGTTGGCATTTCGGAATCCATTTGCACTCCTGGCATTCAATATATGGACTGTAACCGCGCCGGTTCTGGAAGAGGATTGCCTGTTCGTTCCTGACGAGGGTTTCATCGATGGCTTTGAGCATGAGCGGGGTGAAGGGCCCCTGCATTTTTTTCCGTTTGCGTGCATCGCGCGAATCGGCCAAAAGAATCTCCGGCCTGTCGATCCCCCCAAAGCGTTCGTTCAGTTCGTGAAGATGATATTTGCCTGAGTGAGCCTGGTGATAGGATTCTATCGACGGGGTTGCGGAGCCCATCAGAACAGGGGCTTTATGAATATTTCCGAGAATGATGGCCACATCGCGGGCATTGTAACGTGGGGCGGGATCCTGCTGTTTGTAAGATTGTTCGTGCTCTTCATCCACGATAATCAGGCTGAGATCGCGGAACGGGAGGAAGACCGATGAGCGGACCCCGAGGATCAGTTGTCCCTGTCCATCCGGTCCGGATAGGATCTGGTTCCAGACTTTCAGCCGTCGCACCTGAGTAAATCTAGAATGATAGACCAGTACCCGGTCGCCGAAAACATTTTGCAGGCGTACGATGATTTGAGTGGTCAGGGCAATCTCCGGCAACAGGTAGAGTACCTGCCGGTTTTGCTCAAACTGTTCCTGTATCAGGTGGATATAGATCTCGGTTTTGCCGCTCGAGGTGATTCCATGGAGCAGATGGACCGGTGTCAGAGGGAATCCGGCTTTAATGTTCTGCAAAACCTTTTCCTGAAGGGGGCTGAGGGGCACGACAGTTATAGGTTGTCGGTTGTCGGTTATCGGTGGGGTTTTGCGGATACGTTTTGGATCGCGGTTATCGACTTTCAGGAAGGCGGGGAGGGCGGCTTTCATCACTTCACCGGGGGTGCAGAGATAATAGCCTGCTATCCATTCCCAGAGGTTAAACTGGCGATCGTCGAGGATAGGAGCTTCATCGATGATCCTGATGACATCACGTGCTTCGAATGAGGGAGCTGTGAAATGTATCCGCCAGATCAGCCCGGCCAAAATCTTTTTTTTCCCGAGATGGACCATCACCCGCTGACCGGGTTTCGCAGCCGGACATAACTCTTCCGGCAGCCGGTAAGTTAATGTTTCCGGCAGGGCCAATGGCAAAAGAATATCAGCGTAAGTTTCCCGGGGCATGATGTAATTGCGCTATATGCACGAATCGTAGAGACGCCTGGGACAAATATAGCTAGTGGGTCAGAATATCGGCTACGTCGAGCAGGATCTTATTCAGGTTTTTGCTTGCGTTGATGGTTTTGTTGAACGGTACGTGAACGATATCGTGGTTAACAAATCCCACCATGATACTGCGCTGGTTGTCGATGAGGGCATCAACGGCCGCAACTCCCAGCCGGCTGGCCAGGAACCGGTCGAATGCAGAAGGTGATCCGCCGCGCTGAATATGTCCGAGAACATTGACCCTGACATCATACTCGGGATATTTGACCATGATCTCGCTGGCAATTTGTTCGGCACCGCCCACATGATTTCCTTCGGCTACCAGAATGATATTACTCGATTTATTGCCCTGGCTTTTAAGGTATTCATGCAATGCTTCCTCCTGGCCATCCACTTCGGGTATCAGAATAGCCTCGGCACCGCAGGCGATACCGGAATGCAGGGCGATAAAACCGGCACCGCGTCCCATCACTTCGATGAAGAACATCCTGTCGTGGGCGCTGGCTGTGTCGCGGATGCGGTCCACGGCTTCCACCACCGTATTAAGCGCTGTATCATATCCGATTGTGTAATCGGTTCCGTAAAGGTCATTATCAATAGTTCCGGGCACCCCTACAAACGGGATATCATATTCACTGCTGAATATTCCGGCACCCTGAAAACTACCATCCCCGCCGATCACAATACAGGCATTAATACCGGCCCCGATCAGGTTGCCATAAGCTTTCCGCCGTCCTTCCTCTGTGCGGAACTCTTCGCTGCGGGCAGTTCCCAAAATAGTCCCGCCACGCTGAATAATATTACTTACATCTTTGGATACCAAAGGGATAAAGTCTCCTTCGATCATTCCTTTATATCCTTTGCGAATTCCGACCACTTCGAGTTTGTGATAGATGGCAGCGCGCACCACCGCGCGGATTGCTGCATTCATTCCAGGGGCATCACCTCCAGAGGTTAATACCCCAACTTTCTTAATCATTGACATACAAGTAGTTGTAAAAACTTATCTCTAAAACGAAAAACGCCGCAAAGATAGTTAAAATTGCGTATCAATTGCCTTTTCAAGAACGAAGGCCAGCTGCTCTTCCCTGGTGAGATTGGAGTTATCCAGCACGATGGCTTCATCGGCCTGGCGGAGCGGACTGATCTCGCGGGTGGAGTCGATGCGGTCCCGGTCCTGAATATTGCGGATAATATCTTCTATTTCAACGTGTACCCCTTTAGCCATCAGTTCATCATAGCGGCGTTTGGCACGAATTTCAGGGGAAGCGGTCATGAAAATTTTCAGCTCGGCATCGGGGAAAACCACCGTTCCAATGTCCCGGCCATCCATGACGATTCCTTTGTTTTGGCCCATTTCACGCTGCTGCTTAACCAGCGCCTCCCTGACGAAGCCGATAATGCTCACGGGGCTAACGAGATTGGCCACTTCCGGCCGGCGGATCTCTTCTTCAATGTTTTCACCGTTCAGAAATGTTTCGTGCTTTTGCAGAGCCGGATTTAACACGAATCTGATATGAATCTTATCTATATGCAAACGCAGTTCTTCCTCATTGACCACCCCGCCGGGTGCCAGGTTGTTTCGCAGGCAGTAGAGAGTGACTGCCCGGTACATCGCACCGGAATCAATATACGTATAGCCTAGTTTTTTTGCAACCTCTTTAGCTACGGTGCTTTTCCCACTCGAGGAGTATCCGTCGATCGCGATGATAATGCTCATAATTAGTTTTTTGAAGGGGCGACCTGCCGGTTACCCTTTCGGTTAAGATTCGCACGGAGCGAAAGTGAATGTGTTATCCCGCTGACATGGTAGCTGGCGAGTGCGTAATCGATGGAGATTTTTCCGAAATTCAGACCGGCACCAAAAGAGAAGCCTGTTGCTCCCCCGAATTCGGCCATTCGGAGTTCAGTCCTCCTGAGGAAATTATAACCGATACGGATGGCAAGAAGATTTCCGGGAACGAATTCCACGCCGGCCACCACGTGATCCAACGCCAAAATGATATTGTGCGCGGATTTTTTCATAAAACTGGCGTCATCGGGCAGAACCTCGGAAGCCGGCCGGAGATTATACTGTTGAAGATTCCGTGCTGTGAGGTGCAGCCTGAATGGTGCATATTTCAGTTTGAAATTGATTCCGGAAATTACCTCAAAAGGAAGCTTTTCGCGATCCGGTGTTGCATAAGTGGTTAGCTGAGTCCCGAAATTCCTCGCTACCAGGGTAAAAGCAAACTGATTGTTGGCCGAGTGATAATGGATACCAAAATCGGAGCCGAGGCCCCATGATGTATATCTTTCTAATACAGAATATATTGGCCTGATTGTTATCCCAACCGAGAGCAGACTGTCGAGGGAGTACGAATAACTCAGGTTGAGTGAATATTCCGCTGCAGAGAAATTGCCGAGGATATCGCCGTATTCATTGGCTTCTATGAAAGTTCCATAGTTAATATATTGCATACCGATAACCGGTGTTCCCCATTTCCCCAAATCGTGAGAGTAAGCCAGGTAACCATATCGAATATCTGCGAGATAATTTGAATAGTTCAGACTTAGTTGATTATTCATATTCCGGTTGGCCAGTGCCGGGTTATGATAAACCAGGGCAGGATCGTTATCCCAGGCACCCGGAACTAATCCTCCCAGTGCCGCCGAACGGGCCGACGGGGGAAGGTTCAGCAGCTGGTAAACCGCCTTTCCGCCGATCTGTGCGCAAACCAGCCTAGGAAAAGCCAGTCCAACTGCCAAAGTGAATATCAGGATTAACCTTTTCATGGTTCGGAAAAATAGCAAAATTATATGGCTAACGGAAAAATAGAGACGATTGGTATCTTCAAACTTCCGGCAAGCTCTTTTTTTTCAGGGTCAGCTGGGCCAGCATCAGTCCGGTCAGCACAACCGGTATACCCAGCATCTTGGTCCCCGTAAAGGGTTCGGACAGGATAAAGAAAGAAAAGATGGCTGTAAAGACCGGGATAAAATTGGTAAATACATTGGCACGGGTGATCCCAATTTCACGGACCGCTGCAGTGAAGAAAATGAAGGAAAGAGAAGATGGAAAGATCGCCAGGAATATCAGAGGCAGGATCGCTTCCCAGGTGGGGTGGATCTGCAAGGTCTCTTTTAAATCAGTAAACAGGAAAATCGGAAGAAAAAGCAAAGCCCCAAGAATGCTTTGAATCTGGACGATGGTGAGTGGTTTGTATTTTACAGCGAGTTTAGCGATCATAAGACTGTAACTGACTGCTGATAGCACTGCCACCAACATCAGGGCCACACCGGTTGGCGAGGCAATCAGGGTTAAGTCTTTTCCCAGCAGCACGAGTAATACCCCGGTAAAGCTCACAGCGATTCCGGCAACCTTGATCCAGCTGATCTTTTCACGAAAAATCAGCCAGGCTGCAACCGGGGTGAGGAGGGGAATGGTGGATACAATAACAGCGCCTGTGGTGGGGGTAACCAGTTTCATGCCGTAACTCTCGCCCAGGAAATAGAGCAGAGGTTCAAAAATGGCCATCAGAAGGAATTGCCCGTAATCCTTGCGGTCGATTTTCTGAGCCGCGCGGGTCAGTTTGATCACCAGGGTGAGGAAAATGGCAGAAATCACCATTCGGAAAAAGATCAGGGCCATCGGCTCAAAGTAGCGATAGGCCACCTTATAACCAACGAATGACAGTGACCAGAACAACATCGCCAGCGTAATTCCGCTGTATACCCAAATTCTCTTCATGATGTCAAAAAAAAATCCCCGCCTTTAGGGCAGGGATTGGTCCTGGGTGGAAGAGGGGATTCGAACCCCCGACCTTTGGAACCACAATCCAACGTTCTAACCAACTGAACTACTCCCACCGTTTGAGCCGACAAATGTAAATGTTTTCCCGAAAATGTAAACCGATAATGCTAATTTTGCCGCAAATTATTAGCGATAAAAAAAGATGGCCATGAAGCTGATTGAGATTACCAGTGAGAACTTCCGTACCTTCCATGATGTTGGCCGGATTCTATACAAAGAGGATCCCAATTGGATTGCACCGCTGGATATGGAGGTGGAGAACATCTTCAACCCGTCGAAAAACCAGTTATTTACACATGGGGAAGCGATCAGGTGGGTATTGCAGGATGATTCCGGCAATTGGATCGGCCGGGTAGCTGCCTTTATCAATTATCAAAAAGCCAAAAAATCAGATGTTCCGACCGGAGGGATGGGCTTTTTTGAATGTATTAATGACACGGAAGCAGCCAACACCCTATTTGATGCATCACGAAACTGGCTTAAGGAAAGAGGTGCCGTTGCTATGGATGGCAGCGTGAATTTCGGGGAGAACTTTTCCTACTGGGGAGTGCTGGTTGTAGGCTTCATGAAACAGGGATACGGAATGCCCTATAATAAGCCTTATTACCAGAAACTATTTGAAGACTATGGTTTTAAGGACTATTTCCAGCAGTTTTCCTATCATATCGATCTGATAAAAACATGGCCCGAACGGATAGTTGCTTTTTCAAAGTATCTGGCTTCCCGGCCCGGCTATACTTTCAGTCACTTTGAAAAGAAAAACCCGCAGAAATATATTCGTGATCTGGTTGAGGTGGTGAATCTTACCTGGTCGGATTACCTCGAAGATTTTACTCCATTCACTGAGAAAGATCTGGATGGAATCCTGGAGAGCGCCAAACCTATTCTGGTTGAGGAATTTATTTGGTTTGCCTATAAAGATGGCAAACCGGTCGGCGTAGTGGTGGCCTTCCCCGATGTCAACCAGGTGCTTGCTCATTTCAAAGGAAGGCTGAATCTTTGGAAGGGTTTGAAATTTATGTGGCTGAAAAACGGCAAAACCATCACCCGGAACCGGGTGTTGATGGCCGGTGTGATTCCGGAGTACCAGAATTCGGGAGTGATCGCCGCACTGTTTCTTCAATTTGCTTTGGCTACCAAAAACAAGAGCTGGTATACCGAGATCGAGTTGTCGTGGGTTGGCGATTACAACCCGAGAATGAGGAAAGTATATGAACAGATCGGCGCAGTGCCAATGAAGAAACACATCACCTACCGGTACATGATCGATCCGTCGGTGGCGTTTGCCCGCTTTATCAATGAGGGCGGGAACAGCAGCCTGCGGAAGGATACCTTGAAAAAAGATGAAGAAAATCACCCTGATATTTGATAAACAGGAAAAAGTCCGTATCTTTGCGTCCCCTAAAGTAATGATGAAATGAAAAAAGATATTCATCCTAAGAATTACAGAATGGTGGTCTTTAAAGACCTCTCAAACGAGTACACCTTTATTACGCGTTCAACGGTAGCAACCCGCGAAAAGATTCAGCTTGACGGAGTTGAGTATCCGCTTGTCAAGATAGAGATTTCGAACACTTCGCACCCCTTCTTTACCGGTAAGGTTAAGCTGCTTGATATGGCAGGCCGCGTTGATAAATTCAACCGCCGCTTTGGAAAGCATCTGGAGAAAAAGGCGCAGAAGTAGTTCTGACGATATAAACCCAAAGCCCCGTGCCGGGGCTTTTTTTTGCTTTAATCAGTGGGAATGAAATTGGGAAATAACTTATTTTTTGATTTCGGAGATGATGACAACGACTTTGTTCCCCTTTTGTCGGAAGGCAATGAGGAGGAGCTGAGTGCGGTTGACATTCCGGAAACGCTGCCCATATTGGCATTGCGCAATACCGTTCTCTTCCCGGGGGTGGTTATTCCCATCACCGTAGGCCGTGATAAATCAATCCGGCTGGTCAAGGAAGCCTATAAAAACGGTACGTCCATCGGGGTTGTTGCCCAGAAGGATACCACCATCGAAGATCCGGAAGTCAGCGACCTGAACAGGGTTGGCACCATGGCTTCCATCGTAAAGATATTGAACATGCCCGATGATACCACCTCGGTCATCATCCATGGTAAGCGCCGTTTTCATCTCGATGAAATCACAGGCAAGGAACCCTATCTGAAAGGACGGGTTACTCCTCTTTTCGATATCAAGCCCAGCGAGGAGCCACAGGAATTTGAAGCCATCATCGGAACGATTAAAGATCTGGCTCTTAAGATCGTGCAATATTCATCGAACGTTCCCCAGGAGGCCAGTTTTGCCATTAAGAATATTGAAGGCGCCGGATTCCTGGTGAATTATCTCTGCTCAAATTCCGATCTCGGCACGACCGAGAAACAGGAATTGCTGGAAATCAACAACATTCGCGACCGGGCCGTACGGTTGCTGGAACACCTTTCACTGGAATTTCAGAAACAGAAACTGAAGAAGGATATCCAGAGCAAGGTTAAATTGGAGATCGATCAGCAGCAGCGCGAGTATCTGCTTAACCAGCAGATGAAAACCATCCAGGATGAGCTCGGCGGAAGCCCATTTGAGCAGGAAGTGGAGGAGATACGGTTACGGGCCGAAACCAAAAACTGGTCGCCCGAGGTGGCAAAAGCATTCGCCCGTGATATCGAGAAACTGGAACGGATAAACCCTGCATCAGCGGAATATTCGGTACAGCTCAACTATCTGGAAGTGATGCTCGAATTGCCATGGAACGATGTTTCGGTTGATAACTTCAACCTGCGCAGGGCCAAACGGATACTCAATGAAGACCACTCTGGCCTGGACCAGGTGAAGGAACGTATTCTTGAGCACCTGGCTATCCTAAAACTGAAGGGGGATATGAAGGCTCCGATCCTTTGCCTCTACGGCCCCCCGGGAGTTGGCAAGACTTCCCTCGGCAAGTCTGTCGCCCGCGCCCTCAAAAGAAAATATGTGAGAATGTCCCTGGGTGGACTCAAAGACGAATCTGAAATCCGGGGCCACCGGAAAACCTATATCGGTGCCATGCCGGGCCGTATTATACATTATATCAGACGGGCAGGCACCTCCAACCCCGTGTTTGTGCTGGATGAAATCGATAAGGTAGGGAATGATTTCCGGGGCGATCCGGCTTCAGCCCTGCTTGAACTGCTCGATCCGGAACAGAACAGCACCTTCTACGATAACTTCCTCGAGATGGAATATGACCTGTCGAAGGTCCTGTTTATTGCCACAGCCAATAATCCTTCCACTATCAGCCCGGCCCTGCGCGACCGTATGGAGATGATCGAAATATCGGGTTATGTAGTGGAGGAGAAAGTCGAGATTGCTACAAAACACTTGGTTACCAAGCAATTGGTCGAACATGGCTTGCCAGCCGACCGGTTTATATTTCCGAAAGACACGCTCGAGTATATCATCGAGAACCATACCCGTGAGTCGGGGGTCAGAAGCCTGGATAAGAAAATTGCCAAAGTGATTCGACAGCTGACCAAAAAAGTAGCTATGGGCGAAGATCTGCCGAAAGAGGTGGCCAAAGATTCACTGAAAGGATATCTGGGATATCCGGAGATGCTGAAGGATGAATATCAGGGTAATGAATTTGCCGGGGTGGTTACCGGTTTGGCCTGGACGGAAACAGGCGGACAGATATTATATGTTGAGACCAGTTTGAGTAAAGGCAAGGGTAATCTTACGCTTACCGGAAACCTGGGTGAGGTAATGAAGGAATCAGCCATCCTGGCACTGGAATATCTGAAAGCACATGCCAGCAAGCTGCAAATACCTGAAAATGTGTTCGATCATTGGAATGTTCATATCCATGTTCCCGAAGGAGCCATACCAAAAGATGGCCCATCGGCCGGGGTTACCATGGTTACGTCGCTCGCTTCAGCCTTTACACAACGCAAAGTGAAACCGCAACTCGCCATGACGGGCGAGATCACACTACGGGGCAGGGTGATACCGGTTGGCGGTGTCAAGGAAAAGATTCTGGCAGCCAAGCGGGCATCGATCAAAGAGATCATTCTGGCTGAAGAGAACCGCAACGATATCGAACAAATTAAGGCTAAATACTTAAAAGGGTTAACTTTCCGTTATGTCAGAACGATACAGGATGTTTTAGACCTGGCGTTGATGAAACAGAAGATTAAAGATCCGATTAATATCGAATGATTTGCCGATCCATTGGCGCAAAATACTGCCAAATGACACCTTATCCGGACTGCAGTTCTTCCAACTCTTCCGGTACGGATCGGTTTTCCTGATCAGCATCATCCTCCCCCGCGCCGGGTTGCTACCCGACCAGGTGGGGCTATTTGAGGCTTTCCTGTTTTTTGCGGGAGTGGTTAGCTATTTCTGGGTGACAGGGCTGATTCAAGCGTTGCTGCCTATCGCCTCCAGCACCAGCCCACTCGTGACGCGTGACGCGAAACGCGTGACAAAGAGCGTTTCACGCGTCACGCGTCACGCGTCACGAGAATTCTTCAATTCTTTTCTTCTTCTTCTCTTTTTCTCCCTCCTTTCTTCCCTTGTGCTTCTGCTGGCGAGTCCGGTGCTGGAAAAACTGCTCGGACAGGAGCTTCCGCGCGAAATAATCTGGCTGGTAGTTCTTTACCTCGTTTTGTTTGCACCATCAACTTTGGTGGAGTATTGGTATGTTATTACAAATCAGACAAAAAGACTGGTCAGATACGGGGTGGTGGCATTCACCCTGCAGATCCTGATTGTAGGGATTCCCGTTATTCTCGGATTCGGGGTTAATGGTGCTATCTGGGGAATGATCGCAGCCGGCGGTTTCCGGATGATATGGCTGGCAGCTATTCTGGTCAATAATGGTGATTTCACCATTTCCTTCCCCTTCTGGAGAAAATATCTTGACCTGGGAACACCTATCATACTGAGCGTTTTGCTGAGCGGATCGGCTCAATATGTGAATGGTTTTATCGTTTCGGCGAAGTTTGATCCTGCCGTGTTCGCCATTTTCCGTTATGGCGCCAGGGAGCTGCCGTTGGTGGCCTTGCTGGCACATGCACTCAGCAATGCCATTGTTCCAGCGATCACGCGTGATGGGCCGGCGGCCGGATTGAAACAACTTCGCGACCGCAGCAGCCGCATGGCTTCGTGGATGTTTCCGCTAACAATCGTCTTGGTATTGGTTGCCTATTTTCTGTTTCCGGCGGTTTATGGTCAGAATTTTCTGGAGAGCGCTGGTGTATTCAATCTGTTTTTATTATTGATAACCAGCAGGTTGTTGTTCCCTCAAACCGTTCTCATTGCATTAAAAAAGACCCGCATACTGATGATCGCCTCTCTGCTGGAACTAATCCTCAATATCGGACTCAGCCTGATGCTGGTCCAGATCTGGGGAATCCGTGGGGTGGCATTGGCAACGGTTATAGCCTACTATTTTGAGCGGGCCTTCCTGATGACCTATACCCGGGTGGTGATGGGCATTCCGGCAGGACAGTATATGGAGGTGCGAAAACATTTTTCCTGGTCGGCGACCCTGCTGTTTGCTTACCTTTTTGCTGAGTTGGTGATCTACCCGCTGGTGCGCGGATGATCGCCGGAAATTTCCTACCTTTACGCTATGGCACCACGACCGAATATCACCAATACCCAGCGGTTGATTATCCTGGGAGTCACAATTTTGATGGCCGGACTCGCTATCTGGTTCTTTTCCAATATCGTGGTGTTTATCCTGATCTCTTTTGTGATTTCCATGATCGGTGAGCCTCTCGTTAATCTGTTTCAGAAAATTCACTTCCGGAAATGGCATCTTCCCAGGGCTCTATGCTCTTTTATGGTACTGATTCTCTTCTGGTCTCTCGTTCTCCTCTTCTTCTATACGTTTATTCCGTTGTTAGCCAACGAATTCCGGTATTTCTCCAATATCGATATTAACAGTATCCTGAATGATCTGGGCAAGCCGATTGGCAAAATCGAGAAATTCATGAATGAATTCGGACTCGCTGAGGAGGGTTTCTCACTGCAGGCATGGGCCACCAATTCATTCCGGTCAGCTATGGGATTTGTTAAGTTGTCGGAAATGTTATCCGATTTTGCCGGTTTGGTTGGAAATATTTTCATCACGGTTCTCTCGGTTTCGTTCATCACCTACTACTTCATGAAAGAATCCAAGTTGTTTGAAGATGGCGTGGTGATGTTTTTTCCGGAAGATAAGGAGCCCAATGTCCGTCATGCTATCAATTCTATCAGCGGATTGCTGAAGAGATACTTCATCGGGGTTTTGCTTCAGTCCACCGGGGTGATGATCCTGATCACGGTTGGGTTAACTATAGTCGGGCTAAAATTCAGCCATGCTGTAACCATTGCACTGATTGCCGGGGTTTTAAACGTGATACCGTATGTCGGGCCATTCATTGGCAGCCTGATGGCGGTAGCCATCGGTACGGCGGTGAGCATGCCCATGGATGTTGCTACTGAGCTGGTGCCCAGGATTATATACATCCTGGTTGTTATGGAGTCCACCAAGGTTATTGATAATGTTATTTTTCAGCCGCAGATATTTTCCCGCTCCGTAAAAGCTCATCCTTTAGAAATTTTTCTCGTTATCCTCATAGCCGCCACTATCGGCGGGGTTCTCGGCATGCTAATCGCCATCCCGGCATATACTGTTCTCCGTGTCATTGGTAAGGAGTTTTTCAGCCAGAGCAAGTTTGTGCAACGCATCACTACAGGAATTTAATTGCCCACGTAAATCCACGCCGGCGTAAATAAAAAAACCCATAGAACCTGATGCCCTATGGGTTTCCTTTGAAAGATCTTCAAAAATAGCCTTCTGAAAACAACTATTTTGCAGGTAGCACTGTTGTTTTTTTAACCGGTGCGGTTGTTTTTTTAGCCGTTGTTGTGTTTTTTGCAACCTTTGCAGGTGCAGTTCCAGTGGTAGTTGAGGTTTTCAACTCTGAATAATCAAATGATTCAGGGGTTGTCGTGGTTTTGAGTTTGGGTATGATCACCTGGTTTAGCGGACGGAGCAGGTATTTGAAGATTCCGATATCGAATAGAATGGTCATTATCAGTACAAAAAGAATGGTCGCAATGGATATGATTTTGATGGCTTGTTTAAAGCCTGAGATGATTTGAATATTCTTGCCAATTTCGAGGCTGTAATACTGCTTGTCGATCATGAAATCGACAGTGTTTTGTTTTTCATTTTAAGCAGGTCGCGGTCGGTATGATTGGTAGCAATCGTGTCAAAAAACTGTTCCAAAACAATCAGAAACAGCAGAAAATTAGAGGCAATTCAGTTATTAAAATGAAAAACGAAATTTATAATTTGTCCCACCCCCAACTCTAATAATATTGCTCCTCTTCTCC
>JBBAAF010000037.1:0-29752 GCA_041658425.1 Bacteroidales bacterium
GCCGAACTTATGGTTATCGGTGAGGGTCCGGGTGAGGAGGAAGACAAACAAGGATTGCCTTTCGTAGGCAAATCGGGCCAGCTGCTCGATAAAATTCTTGGAGCAGCCGGCTTTTCCCGGCAGGAAAATGTTTATATCGCCAATATAGTCAAGTGCCGCCCGCCGGCAAACCGGGAACCGACTCCCGAAGAACGGTCCAGCTGTTTGCCCTTTTTACTCCTTCAGATTGAACTTATTCAACCATCGATTATCATCCTGCTGGGCTCCACGGCTCTTAAAGGATTAATCGATCCCGACGGAAAAATCACCCAGGTTCGGGGTAAATGGATGGAATGGAACAATATCCAGGTAATGCCTACCTACCACCCGTCAGCGCTTCTTCGTAACCCGGAACTGAAGAAAGAGGTGTGGGAAGATATGAAGCTCGTTGTGCAGAAGTATCGGGAAATTGTAGATCCCCATCATCATAGCGATCACCTGTAATTAGTTCGCTTTGCTCACTAATTGGCGCTTCGCGCTAATTAGTTGATCCTTATAAACATTAACACATTGATTGTTAATAACTTATAATAAATAATTAGAATTTATTCTGCAGAAATTGATTAAATTGGGTCGAAAACCTGCAAATAATGATAAAGAAATTACCAAAGGAATGACAGTAACAAGGTTTACAGCATGCATGAACCTGATGTTCATTGTATTGCCAAGGGTAAAGAGCACAAGAAATATGAGTTTGGAAATAAAAGCAGTTTTGCCTACACCCGGCAGGGCGGAATTATTGTTGGTGCCCTGGCGTTTGAAAACAACCCTTTTGACGGACACACCCTGGAGCCCCAGATGGTCCAGGTGGAAGAGCTTACCGGTCTTAAACCGAGATATGCCATAGTTGACCGGGGTTATCGGGGGCAGAGCCAGATCGGCAACACCAACGTGGTTGTGCCGAAGAACCTGAAACGGGAGAGCCGTTACCTGAAGAAGAAACGAGAAGAGCGCTGCCGGTCACGCTCCGGTATCGAAGGGCTGATCTCTCATTTGAAACTGGACCACCGGATGCTCCGGAATTACCTAAAAGGCACGCAGGGCGATAAAATCAACACATTATTGGCCGCTGCCGCCTATAATATGAAGAAATGGATGGCCCGAAGGAAGGATTTAATTTTTGTCTTTCTCAGATTATTGTTGTTCCGGACTCAAGTGTTGGTTCCGATTTACACTGAAATCTCCGGAATCAGAAAAAATGAGTATTTATAAGGATCAACTAGTTACACTGTATCCTGATGTTGCCTGCTGATGCATTTCATACATCGCAGGGGCGAAAAATGCATAATTACCCCAAATCATAAAGTCATTGCTATTGATATAAACAAGACTGTAATGTACCATATCGTTCAGAAAAAGTTTATCAACTGAATAATTGCCATTGGCGTCAGTCCACCCAGTAGCGATCTTGACAAAACTGTTAACACGAACTCTCACGTTTTTAATTCCATCCGAGAGATTTTGTGCAGATGATTGCCAAACTTTCATGGTACCAGTTGGCCTTATTAATGCCGCTGTTGCAGAACCTCCTGAACAAAGTCCTTATTCAATACTCCTGAAAAACAATCATCTTTTTTGTAACACTATACTCTCCAGCATGGACAGTGTAAAAATAAATACCCGGCGATAACCCGGTATTTAAGATATCCAAACGATGCCTGCCAGCGGATTTCACTCCTTCCTCTCTTTTTAAAACCATCTGACCGGTGATATCGGTTACCTCCAGGATGACTTTGGCATCCACTCCGAGGGAGTAATAGAACCCTGTATGATCTTTAAAAGGATTAGGATAGTTCTGACCTACTGTGAAACTTTCCTGATCAGCCGGATCGGTTGTACTGACAGTATTATGTAAATGCAGACGTATCATTAGATTTCTTTGGAATAGCGTAGTCCAACTACTTCTTGTCCTACCCATCGCCATAATTTCATGATAAGGAGATTGCCTACTGGCACCCAAAGCTAATCCTTTATCCCTACGAATAGCATCATTTGAATGCCAATTGCTATATTCTAATCCTGCCCAAAGTCTTGTTCCAGCTTTGACGAATTCTGATTCTCCATCCTTCGTAAATGGTAGGTATATCCATTTATCGAACATGGAAGAATCGAGGTCCAGCCGATCAGATTTAAGGAGTATTTGCGTCGACAAAACTCCAGAACTCCAATCTGGAGAATAAACGGTGGCGCCAAAATCGATTAATCCGTCAGCTAATCCACCCATAATGTAAGCAGATAAACCATCAATTTCGCAATCCTGGTAAATGGGGAAAACTGACGCTACGACGTGATTAACATTTGCATACAAGTTGTATTCGTCTTTTGATGAGTTTCCGCTACCACCAGTGTATGAATAGTCTGGCTGGTCTCCGGCACGATTGTATACCGAATCGGATATATTAAAAACAAAAGTCTTCTCATTGTCTAACGGAAAATCATCCTGATTATCCTGACTCCATTTAAACTGAATATTGTACGTCCCCTTTTGCCTTGGTTCGTATTTCCCTATTAATGACAGACTGTCCTTATATCCTGGCATTAAGGATGGGAGTTCAAGAGAATTATGAAAAACTGGTACATCTCCCATTTTGATGTTAACGTCAAAAACAACATTGGTTGCCTCATTTGCTCCCATATTAGTGACCCAGGATTTGAAGCTATCAAATGAATAACCTTTGCCAATTTGTGAAAATGGTATCATGTAGCTTACACTTTCATCGATTGTTCCATCCAAATCATTCCATTGGAAATCAATTTTATCCAGTCGCAGGTCATTGGGCTGGGCTTCGGATAATTGAAAATCATCTATGATCCAGTAGTATAAACCAAAAAAATTAATCCAGTTGACCCTGATTCTTACCATTGGGGACCCTGCAGCAACCTCACTAATATTCTCTTGGAACATGGCTGGCTGGCCCGGAGCCACATCGTTTGGTTTGTTTTTATTAGAACAACCAAAGCCGGCATTAAACTGCGTCCAATGCACACCGTTATCAGGTGAAACTTCTATCGTGTTTCGCCAACTCCCCGTAAGATTACCTTGAAATCCCAAATTCATGAAACTGGTTTGGAATTGAAGGATAACTGAAGAATGATTGCTGCAATCGATAGCTGGAAAAACAATTGAATTATTAATGGGTTTACAATCCGGAAGATTTTTATAATTATTGTACAATGCAGCAAACAAGCAAAGATGCCCATCATTTTTAGAAGTTGATTGAAACGGGGGCTCTGCCGTCCAACTGGAAACTAGGCTGTCGTTTGGCCACCAATGCCAGTTAAAACCGTTATCTGTTTGATCCTCCAAATAATAACCCGGAGGTGCTGTCCAGCCTTTAGGATCTGCTGTGTTTCTCCAATTGAAAGTTTCTCTGTAAAATACCTTTGGGGATACATTATAACTGGATATCTGACTCATTAATGTGGTTGTACAAAATAATAGCAGTAAGAATAAGGCTATTGAAAATGTTTTCAATGTTTTCATATGATCCCAATTGATTTTTTCAACCATAACAGCAACGAAATCGAAAGCTAAATAATAAAAAAGAACAAACTAAGAACAAAGTTATGAAATATATTGCCGTAATTAACTGAAGATGTAACCCGTAAAATAACTCTAAGCCCACATATTGCAGTTTAATGAGGGTGCCCAAAATGATTGGGCACCCTCATTTTTTAATCTGGGTATAAAATTACACAGCCGTCGTACTCGACATGGCAGGTATGCCAATAACAAATATTGGTAGTACCCGGACCACACATATTAGCATAACCGCAAAAACCGTGAGTCAAAGACATACAGCCTTCGAAAGCCCAGGGTTCTCCTGGATCAGAATAACCATCAGCCGTTAAACAAGCGGTACAATCAGGTGCCATCATGTTGTGCACTGATGAAAAAGAGCACAGCCCAAGGATCACCAGGGCCGAGAGGAGAATTGTAAGTTTTTTCATACTCTTGAAGATTTAGTTAATAATATGGTTAATGAGCTAATATTTCGATTGATGCGCGCATTCTGGACTTCAATTCATCTCTTAATTGGAATAAATTGATAATCTTACCACCTTTGTCGATAAGCAGAAAAAGGGGCTTGTCAAGTCCAAGGTTAGCGAGTTGTAATGGTATGTCACTGATATTGCAAAACCGATATTGACAGTCATTCATTTTAAAAATAACTGCAGGTGCCCTCACATTTGTATATCGGGTGACTATTTTAATCTGTGACGACGGCAGGAACTTCAGTTCTTCTTTCACAAATTTAATGGCATCCTGCACACAGGCTCCGCACATGCCCTCACCAAAGTAAAGGATCAGCGAATGTGCCTTGGTTGGATTCAAGACTAACTTTTCCAGAGAACTGGCAGAGGATAAAGAACTTGTACACAATAGTATAGTATCAAACTGACAACCAATTAATTGATCCAGAACCAATACTGATTTATCCTCACTGTTGACATTGCGAACATTTCCACCATTACAGCCACATAACAGCAACTGCAATACAATATATAAGAGAATGTTGGGTTTCATTTTTTCAAATCGATTTTAATAATAACCGGGTTGTCCTGAATAGCCAATTTACCAAGGATAGCCCGCGAGTGATTATCTGTCACCAAGCCCCCACCAGATTCTTTTGCCGATGATGATAAGAATTTAACCAGCCTATCGGCGGAAACAAACATTAGCATGTAGTCACTTGTTGCCCGATCCGGCCAAAAAGGATAACCACCATCTATATCATTACGAATGGTGAACGGATCGATGGAACTCTCCTGTTTTATCTCTTTGGCCAAATGGTCATCTTTACGGACAACCAAGTGGCATCGCGATCTATTTTTGACACATTCAAAGAACAGGAAGTCCCTTGATTCAAAAATCTTATAAATCAAAATATCAGCATCTGTAACAGTTTTCTGGATCTGGAGATAATTCTCACGTGCAGTTTTCAAATTTGACCCAGTTACCACAAACCTCGGTATTAAATGATTCTCAAAGAACCCAAAGACAGTATCACAGTATCGGTTCCAAAAGCAAAGAGTATCAGCATAACCATAAACATTCGGGAAGAATACCATGTCTTTCTCTTTAGGCCTCCAGGTCACCTTCCTGTATCCCAAACGTTTGGTGATTTGAAAGGTGCTATTAGCAATGCCAAAATCATAATTGTCAAATCCCAAACTCCGGGGATAAGGAAAATATAACAAAAGATTACTTTCGGTTGGATAGATATAAAACGGGATGACATTCTCAAAATGCTGGCTATAGAGATAATCTCCATTAGAACTGTAACTATGAATCATTCTGCCTTTTGAGTACAACAAAATTTGCTTGGTTTGCTTATTATAAACCAGTTGATGGATCCGGGATGAATCTGCCCCGGCCTTAAGGTGGTCATTCAACTTTTTCAGAAACATTCCCTGCATGGAAAAAAGCTGAACTACACTTAAATTATAGTCGAATACCGCAATGGTACTGTCAGTAAAGCAGGCATCGTGGATTTCACTGACCAGGCTGGCGTCTATTGTTTCAAGGGGAAAATAGCTAATTTGACTGGCGAAGTCGCTCAGCAGTACTTCATCCTTCGAAAAACTCAAACCGGATAAGCTTATTAGCGGAAGGCTGGTTTCCGGAACCCGGCTCTGGCAAGAAACAATGACTATGAAAAAGCTAACATAAAGTATCAATCGTAATACTTTTGATCGACGAATCTCAGTGGTCATGTTAGTAGGATTTGCATTAATGTTCATAATCCCCTTTATTAATATAGTGTCTGATTTTGCCAGAACATTAATGGCAGAATGCGATATTTTTCATAATTATCTGAAAACCTGTCTGACGTTGATCCTTCAGGAGGCACAGTGGAAAGACCTGTATCTGAAAAATGTAGGATTAAATTTCTGGCAGTTCATTACTACACTGAGTAATTCCAAGAAACTGGAAAAGGCCAGGGCCAATGGGCTCAAAGCAGTAACTGATATCGATGAAAAACTCGCCGACCTGAGGGATAAGATCCAAAGCTATAAGGATCAGGGTATAACTCTTGATGACATCCTGAATTCCTAAAAGTATGGGGATGCCATGGGTACTCAGTCCATTACCCAGCTGGAAGAGAAACTCAACCTGTATACCACCGCTCTCAATAACGCCAACCAGGGCACGGAAGATCATATCCGGCTCCTTAAAAAGGTAATAACAACCGAGGCGATGCTATCCAAGGCCCGGGGAACCAATACAAATAGCTCAGATGAAAATTTCAAGCGGGCTGAAGTGCTGAAAGAGATTGATGAATTTCATCGACAACAGCAGGTCATCATTAAAAAGCGGTATGCTGAAAGTCTTGATGACAAGGATGTGTGTCTCAAAAAAATGGATGCCGAAGAAATCCGTTACCAGTTGGCTTCCATAAAAAGGCTGCGGGAACATGGCCAGCTTACTTCCGAAGAAGAACTCAAGATACAGGATGTTCTGATCGGGATGAAAGAGGATGGGGAAAAGCGAACCCAAGCAGCTTCTGATTCCCTATATAAAAAGTACAATGATTTTTACGAGCAGTGGGATAAGGATACTGCCCAGTTTGCAAAGGATGCCGGGGAGTATTGGGATCTTCCGGAGGAATTCAAAGCCAAGCAACTTGCTTATGATTACTGGCTGGAATCCTCTTATGAAGGCAAGATGCAAAAGTTTAAGGATGACCTTGATCAAAAGCTGATCTGCCAGCAGGAGTATCACGACAAGGTAGCCGCGCTCGAAAAGGAGCGTGCCGAAAAACAATTTCAACAACTGGAGGATTATGCACGTGCCGCCACTACCATCATGGATGCCGTCGGCAGTATGTATGAGGCGGCTAAAAATAGGGAATTGGCTGCAGCCGGCAAGAACGATAAAGTCAAGGAGGCCATCGAAAAAAAATATGCCCGGCGACAACAGAAGATAGCCACCATTCAAACGATCATCGAGGGAGTTATGGAGATAGCACGGGTGAATTCCAATGTCGGGGTAAATACCGATTTGACGCAATCCCTTAGGGCCATTTTAGCCATCGCAGCAATCGCGCGCACAGCGGCCAACGTGGCTGTCATCCAATCGCAGCAGTTCTCGAAAGGAAAATATCCGATACTCGGATCCTCAGATAGTCGATTGTATCAGGCTTCGATGATGGGTCGTATTAAAACCGGCTATTACACCAAGCCAACCCTCGGTCTGTTTTCCGAACGGGAACCGGAGATTGTTATCGACGGACCCACCACCCGAAATATCATAGCCAACTTTCCGCAGATCATGGATGCCATCAATGCTGCCAGGGTGACTCAATACTCAGCCGGCAGATATCCAGACTTGGGCGGATCCATTGTTTCTAATGATGAAATGATTGGCCTTCTGAAGGCTAATCTTCAGATGATGAGAGAAGTTCAGGAAGCGCACAGGAGTCCGGCAATTGTGAGCTTCAAGTCCTTTCAGGAACGGCTGTCGGAATACGATATAATTAAGGCCAGGACAATATTGCGTTAGTTAGCACTGGAAATTTTGATCCCTTTAAAGTTGATCATTAAGGTGTTCCAGTTTGCGGAGTAACCTATTGACATCATTTTTAAAATATGAGCTCCCTAAATCTTTTAAGGCCATGAGTTCATTTCTACATTCCATTATTTTCCCTTCCTTTAACAATGCTAATGCAAGATACCACCTGGCATTTATTTCATAGGATCCCCCATTGGGTATCACAGCATTTAATTTTTCAATAGCAATACTATATTTCCCGGTAGCTATTTTTACTAATCCGTTTATGAGAAGATAATCTGGATTTACATGGTCAACCGCAGTCAAAGAATCACTTAGAAGTTCGGCTTTGTACCAGTTTCCGTCACGGTAAGCTCTTACAGCCTGACTGAATAAATTAACCGTGTGATTTGCTGCGTCACGGTAATCGGTTGCAAATTGATAAGGGCTGTAAAATTCCTGATATAATTCGTCCTGAGTTTTGCTATTGTGTCCTTTCCATGGAATCCATAGCAAAACTAGGATAACTGCTGCTACTCCAGAAATTGTGAATAAGTAAATACGAATCTTCCGGTTTCTTTCTCTCTTTCTTTTCCAATTTTCAAGTCTGACGGACCTTTCAGCATCACGCTTTTTCCAGGCATGCACTTCCCTGATCACTTCCAGGAACTCTTCATCACTCAATCTTTTCTTATCCATTTTATTTAGAAGCATTTAAAGATCAACGCCATTCTTTATCGCAATGGCCCTGAATTTAGCCAAAACAAGGCATTTCCTTGTCCTGAAAACACCCGGACTCTTATAGCCCAGTTTTTTCATCAGATCTTCAGTGGATTCCTCCCTCAAAAGTCCTTCAATGAGCATCCTTTCCTTCTGATTCAACTGGGTTAAACAATATTCCATAGCATCATCGAATTCGAACAACGCAATTTCAGCATCCAATTCCGGCACAGCATCCAAGAGTTTTATGGTTTCCTCAAATTGCCCGGAACCTGGGATTTTCTCCCTAAAATACCTGAAAAGTATGTTTTTTGTTACTCTATACAGGTACCCGTTGATATTTTTGGTTTCATCAAACGGGCTTCTTCTTGCGTAAATCTCTATTATCACCTCGCTTACTATTTGTTTCATTAACAAACGATCCCGGATACCTTGATCTCTGAAGATGGAATATGATATTTTCCAGAGGATCTTTTTAACCTGGGCTATAGCATCATTATTGCCGTCACGAACAAGATTAAGAATTTCAGGATTTAGCTTATCTATCATTAGGATACAAGTAGTACCCTAAATGTATACTGAATAACAATAACCCCACCACAATAATCAGTTTTTTTGATTAAAATGATGGGGTTATCAAGTCGAATCCTTAACCTCCGTGATTAGGATCTGGATCTGGAGGCGGTGGAGGTGGCGGTATGACAGGATTTCCATTACCATCTCCGCCCCTGACATGGAGCATCTCCTCGATATCCAACTCATAGATGCCGAGGTTTTTTTGGGTTCTTCAACCGATGTAAACATACATTTAAGATTTAAAAGGTTTAACTACATTTACATAGTGTATGAAAATGCTTCAAACATTAACCAAAGTGCTGATCATTTTTTATGGTTCGATGGTCTGGGCTCAAACAGATCCACATTCCCTAAAAAATCTTTATCAACAAACCCTCAGGCTTTATGATCTAACTACGAAAGGTAAATCTCTATCAATTATCGGTTTAAGTGATTCGTTGATTCGCGAGTATAAAAATTTTCCGGGAGCTGACAATTATCTTGGATTCCTATATATTTATATGGCTGAAGCGGCTAAGCAACAAGGTGATATTAGCTTAGCCAGAAATTCTTATGAGTTAGCGTCGCGCTATTTTCCTGCCGGTAGTGAGATATTGGATTATCAAATACCAGTAAATTTATTATCACTGGATCTTGATGCGGGCCGTTTCTTCCAATGTTTAAAAATTGGTATTTCATTATTGGATAAGGAGGTATTCTTAAAGGATCCGGCAAAGCGTGGGACGCTGCTAAACAATATTGCCGATGCAGCACTTGAATCAGGAAATTTAATCCTAACAGATTCCTTGTTTAATATCCTGTTTTCTTTAATTAAGGAAAATGTTAAAGGCGACGGGTTTGATATTGCTCTTGCGTATAGAAATTATGGTTTGTATAAACTTGCCATAGGTTTGCCTTATCCGGCAAAAGAAGATATTAAAGTGGCCTTGAGCTTTTACAAGGAAAAATTTGGCGAATCCCATTTCCAGGTTGCCAAATCCTGGCAAGCCCTGGGAAAAGCTTACAAAATGTTGTGCAAACCCGACTCGTCCCTGATATGTTTTGAAGAAGCGAGGAAGGCATTTCTTGACAGACAAGATTCAGTTGGTATCAGTGATTTCCAAAGAATTGGAATTGACTATGAAACTCTCTATCTCGAATTATTGATTGACGAGATTGATTTACAAAGGAATATAGCCTTAGAATTTAAGGGCCAGATTAGAGAAAACCGACTTTTTTCAGCTTCATCAAATGTGACTGAAGCACTTAACCGATTTGCTTCCATCCAGCAAGGAATGATTTGTTCAGAGTCAGGATTCATTTTGGCTGACAAGATGCGAGCCTTGTTCGATATTGGAGTACGGATAAATCTGGACTTATTTAAAGTGTCAGGGAAGGATGAATATTTAAGGAAGGCTTTGTTTTATTCTATGCAATCATCAGCTATATCATTAGAATCAAAAGCAAGGTTGGATGAAACTCTTATGTTAAATGATTCAATGAGGGCTAACAATTTGAAGCTTTACAGGATCCGAGATGAATTGGAAAGGAATCCAGACCGGGATCAGAGCTCCCAATTACTTCAGGACTATATTTCTATTCATAAAATACTTTCACCCAATCAATTCTCTATTAATAATTCTGATGAATTGGTAAAGAAGCAAGTCAATAATTTGTTGAAGGCCTTTCGCAAAAGGCGGCAGCTTCTATGTTTCCATCAAATAGACTCGACTATATTAGTTTTTAACGTGTTGCACTCTAAAATTTCTTTTTCGGAGATTCCAATTAGTAGTAGTTTAAAACAAGAACTTGGAAAGTTTAACACCCTACTGACTACTCCCCAACAGGGTAATTATCATAATTTTGATATTCTTGAATTCTCTCAATGTGGTACATATTTGTACAGAATCCTCCTCAAACCATTCATATCAGTTGATTTAACCAAAGAAATATTGATTAATAAAGATGGATTGTTGAATACAGTACCATTTGAGGCGTTAGTGATTGACACTGTAATCCAAAATTTAAAAACGTTGCATGAATTTCGAGAACTCCCGTTTGTTCTTAAAAAATTAAATCTATCCTATACTAGTGGATTTAGACTCACAAAGCGGACTAGTGAGCCTCTCTGGCACCGCAGGACCTTACGATTTCTATATTGTCCAGATGACAGTCTTGCTCCAGAGATAAACCAAGAAGCAAAATCTTTAATTGGCAAAGATTGGAATGTTACGGAGATAAGCCTTGGAAGTCGAATGCCCAATTTAGGGGCACTTTTAGGGAAATCTGACGCGATTCACTTTTCCGGTCATGTAACCATAAATAGAGATGATTCAAATAGGTCTTTTTTAAGCTGTACTCAGCAGGAACACGGAGTCTTCTTTTTATCAGAACTTCTCAACTTACGAATAAATCCCGAACTAGTCTTTCTCAATGGTTGTGAGTCTGCGAATGGTCAGATTAATCGGGGAGAAGGGATGTTAAGTCCTGGATTGTATTTTTTATTAGCAGGTGCACATGGCGTTATAGAACATCTTTGGAAAGCACCTGACGTCAGTTCCGCATTTTTAGCAACCGAATTTTACCAAGCGTATGATGGTAATGATGCACCAATAACCTTAACTGAATCAAAACGGAAATACTTGTTTAGCTGTTTACCAGGCCAGGATCATCCACATTATTGGGCTGGTTTGATTTATTCTAGCCCTTTGATTTTGCCACCAACAAAAATAAATCTTTTCATCCTGATTTTCTTGCTCCTAGTGTTTCTTTCGACTGCTGTGAGTTTTGTTTTTGTTAAAAACCGTTCTTTTAGATCGGAGTAGCAAAATTTTTATATCCCTTCCATATCTTATTATAGTTGGTTCCCCAAAGCTCCGTTTCGATAGCTGCTCTAATTGGTATGGTAATCTCGCCTTGCAAAAAAGGAGTCATTGATATAAACTATTACGTCTGACAATCTGGCATTTAAGAATTTCTTGCAATTTCTGGTTAACGTTTCTTCTAAAACTGACACTATATATTTGAACAGGTTTTTGATCATTAATCTTGATTAGAAATGAGAGGTTTTTCTAAATTTTTTAACCATTTATTCAATCTGTTATGAAAAAAAGTCTATTGTTTTCGGTGGTTCCAATCATGTTATTGCTAGCTGTTGTCGCAATAACACCAAAGCCCACATTAAAGGCCAACCCAATTCCTGAGCCGACAAGACACAAAGTCTACTGCGCTGATCAAGCAAATTGGAAATGCGAAATCAGTATTCAAGCACCGTATTGCAATGGGATCAATGATCCCGAATGGAATAATGCTGTCTATTGTCCTGTTCCAAGGGGAAAAACATTTTGCCCTGATGAGGTAACAGTATTGTGCGATGTCAATGATGGAGCACCTTATTGCAATCGGCATTGGCCTGAGTGGGATAACGCTACCAACTGCCCACATTAATTGGCTAAGACAAAGAAAGGCGGTGGTAAAAAGTCACCGCCTTTCTTGTTTTAACTAAATCAAAGAGCTTTTGCATATTATTTAGCAATTCAAAAAAAATGAATAAAAGAGTCTTCCGATTGTTTTTATTATTATTTACGTTAACTTTTAGTTGTAATCAACCGAAATATAAAATTAATGATATTATGGTTCCACTAGTTGTGGGACAATATCATGTGCAGTCAGATTCTACTCTTCTAAAGTACTATTCCATTTTTCAAGTCTATACCACCAGTAATTTGACTGGAATAATCGGTTTTAATCACACAACAAGAAGTTTGGATTTTATTAATCTCAAATCGGGTTCAAAGGAAAATTCAATTCGTTTAGACCAAGCAGGTTACAACATTACACCAGAGTTCGGCGATTTCTTTTATTATAATTTTGATTCAATTTTTTTCTGTTATGATGAATATAAACTAATTTGTTTAAATGGTTCGACTGGAATTATTACTTCTTATAATCTTAACAATGAAATTCTTGGAAGAGTACAGCCGGTTATGGGTTTTAAACTTGAATATATTCCACATGAAAGAATCCTACAATTTAATGCACCTTTTTATAAAGAACTCTTTAACAGAGTATATTACAAGACCCCTATAATTGGCGAATTTGATATTTCAAAAAACGTAATGACCCGCCGCTACGGATTTCATCCAAGTATCTATCATTCGAAAAAAATGGAGTTTCCCATAATGTCCTTACCTTCCAAAATGAATTGCGATGGAAAATGCTATTTGTCTTTTGGCCCAGATCCATACGTATATGTATATGAGAGGTCATCTGGAAAACTAATTAATAAAGTTTTATGTAAATCGGACCATGTAGAAGTTGTTAAACCAATCAAAAGAAATGGAGATTTTCAAATTGGGCTTGATTATCTTTCGACAACTCCATTGTATTATAAGATTCTGTTAGATAAAAATAATAATTGTTTCTATCGAATTGTTAAGATGCCCCAGGATCTATATGATGATAAGGGTAGACTAAATCAAAGATGGACTGGTCCTTGGTCCATTGTGATTTGGGATTTATCAAGAAATGTAATTATTGGGGAAGCCGAATTGGAGGCTGGTAAGTATAATTATCGATTTTCTTTTGTGACTGATGATGGTTTTTGCGTGGCAAAAAGCACACCTGAAACTGGTGATCTAATGACTTTTGACATTATTAAATTTAGTACATTGCAAACTCGACTGTAAGATCATGGCTTATAGAATTGTTAAGTATCTGGTTATCTTTGTCTTTGCGATATTCCTGAGCACCTGCGAGTCAAATACTCCACCAACACCAGCGTTTAAGATATCACCTGAGACAGGCAACCTAAATACATTTTTCGATTTCGACGGTTCAGGTAGTTACGATAATGAGAGCGAGACCGTTGCGATGCAGTTCCGGTGGGATTTCCAAACAGATGGGAAATGGGATACGGAATTTGCCTATTCGCCATTAGCTACATACCGATATAAAGAATATGGAACCTACTCCATTACACTTGAGGTAAAGGATGGTTTTGGTCTCACAGCACAAGCAAATGGTACCGTCACGTTAACGCAACAGGATTCCATTCAGGATCTCCGGGACGGCCAGTGGTATACAACAGCTCAAATTGGAAATCAGTTTTGGATGGCGGAAAACCTAAATATTGGGATTATGGTGGATTCTTTAACTGAACAAACGAATAACGGGACCATCGAAAAATATTGTTGGAAATCCTTTAATCGATACTATCCCGGAGGTTGTGACAAGGTCGGTGGATTGTACCAATGGGATGAGACGATGAACTACTCGAAAACCGAAGGTGCTCAAGGGATATGCATGCCCGGTTGGCATATCCCGACCGATCACGACTGGCAAACCCTGATGGCTAATTTTTACAATTACCGGAGTCCCGGATCATATACAATAACAGGCAGTCCCTTTATACCCAATCAGGAAATCACACTGGACGAATTTAGTGCTTATGAAGCAGGGAAATATTTGATGGGACCGGAGTCACCCAGTGGGTTTAATGGAATCTATGCAGGATACCGTGATCCTTCTGGCAGGTTTGGATGGAAACATTATTTCTTTCTGGGTATGAAAACAGCATGGTGGTCATCGACCCAGTCGGACAAATGGGCTCTTATTGCTGAAATGCTTGATATCGCCAATAGCCCTGAACGCTTTGCTGACAATAAAAAATACGGATATTATGTTCGCTGCATTCGGAACGGTAAGTAGAATAGCCCGAAACTGTGGACTGTTAATTTTTTGCTTTCTCTGTAGCTGTGAGCCAAAGGTTGACCTAACTGCAGATTGGCAGGATATAACTGTTATTCACGGATTCTTGGAAAACGGAAAATATCCGGGGTTTCCTGTCAGAATAAGCAGGGGCTTCATTGGGAATAAACCTGTTGCCGAGATGGCTGCGATTCCTGATTCCACAAATTACATTGAACCTATGGAGGTAACCATAGAGGAATTTTACAACGGTTTTGCGGTATCCCAGCTGATTACCTACCGCGACACTTTTGACCAGGAAAAAAAGCCCGGAATCTTCCCGAAAAAAGGAAATATCTGGTATGTAAGTGGTTTGAGAACGACTCCCAATAAAACGTATAAAATTATTGTCTATTTTCCTGAGCGTGACAAGTATGTGACAGCTACTACCCATGTTGTCGATGGTGCAAGGATCTTTGAACCGTTCAGCGATGGATTGACGATTCGTCTTGCTGATAAAACTCCTTTTCAAATCGGCTATTCGACTGCCGCCTTTGGTGCTTATTACCAAATTAGCCTGATATTCAACTACTTTGAACAATATAACAACGAGACCCCAGTAAAGGAAAAGAGTTATCATCTGGACCTTCCTGCCAAAGTCATTACAGCACCAGAATATGGAGATTATCCTGATCGGATCACTAAGTCCATCCCCTTTCACATGATCTACAGTTCACTTGCCGAAGGAATTCCGACTGATGGTACCATTATGAAGCGATACCTAAAAGGAGTGGATATCAGACTATTCATCAGTACCCAAGAGTATAACCTATACTGTCATTCAGGATTTGAATTTGAATTTGGTTCCACTCGTAACCGATATACCAATGTTGTTAACGGCGCCGGGCTGTTCACGAGCCAGGCCATAAAATACATCCGTGATCTTATTCCTGATCCTGTTTCAATGGACTCACTGGCATATAGTAGTATCACTAGCAAATTGAAATTTTCAAATAAATTGTATTAACCCAATGAAGCTTTTATCAAAAGTCGGATTTTTTCTGGTGGCTTCACTATTGGGGATAAATGTGGCTGCTGCTCAGAACGGTGTAATTCGTGGGGTTATTTATGACTACTCTTCCGGATTAACCGTTCCAGGTGCCAATATCCGGATGGAGGGAAATATGAAGGGGGCCATATCTAATGAAAATGGGGGTTTTCAATTAACCCGATTGGAAAGTAAGCAACATACACTGATTATTTCGGTCGTAGGATACAAGACGGACACTTTGTTAATCGATCTGACTGACAAAGCTTTTGAGGAAAAGAATTTTTTCTTGCATCCTAAGACCTATTCAGTTGGTGAAGTCACTATTCAAGGATTTGGCCTGATTGAAAAAACCAAAACCAATATTTCTGTGTATCAGATCACCTCCAAAGACCTCAAAATGATACCGGGATTTGGCGGATACGCTGATCTTGCCCAAGCGATGCAAGTACTCCCCGGAGTGGTCTTCACTGGAGATCAGGGTGGACAGCTTTATATCCGAGGGGGATCTCCATCAATGAATAAAGTATTGATGGACGGAATGACCATTTATAGTCCATTTCATTCTATGGGCCTTTTTTCAATTTTCAACTCTGATGCCATCCAGAGTGCCGATGTCTATACAGCAGGATTTGGTGCTCAATACAATGGAAGGATCTCTTCGATCATGGACATTCGAATGCGAGATGGCAATCCCCGGCAATTCTCAGCAAAAGGCTCTATCGATCCTTTTCAATCGGAATTGCTTGTTGAGGGCCCCCTCATTCGTCAAAAGGAAGGCCAGACAAAGTCTCTTTCCTTTTTAATAACCGGAAAAAAATCGCTGATTGACCTAACAGGAAAATCGTTGTATCCTTATCTGGATTCAGTTGGTCTTCCATTTGCCTATCAGGATCTTTACGGGAAAGTCACCCTGCACGGAGAGGGTGGAAATCAGCTCCAATTTTCAGGATTCCGGAACACCGATCATGTTAACTTTCCGGGATTAGTATCACTGGATTGGCTTTCATCCGGGTTAGGATTTCAGGCAACCTTCGCGCCTTATGGTTCTAAGGGCCAAATTATTCCTTATTTGAATTATTCCGGATATGAGATCCACTATCTGGCAAACGATACTTTATTGAAAACAAGCCGCATAGGAGGTTTTGAAGGAGGCTTGCGAGTAAGATATCAATTAAATTATGACGAGTTGGAATTTGGAGCTGGCCTTGATGGATTCAATACACTGACTGATTTTAAGAACACGGTTGGAAACCGATTTTATCAGGAGGACAACTCTAGTGATTTAACCGGTTATGCCAAATATGTGAAAAGGCTAGACAAGGTGATCCTGGAAGGTGGAATCTCTCTTATTTATTATGGATCGTTGACGGTGTTCTCTCCGGAACCCAGGTTGAGATTAAAGTACAAATTATCTGACAGGTTTCATATAAAAGCCGGTATTGGCTGGTATTCACAGAACCTTCTGACAACTACTTCAGATCGGGATGTTGTTAATTTATTCAATGGCTACATTGCATCCCCACAACAGCTTCAGGAAGAAATTTTCGGTGTTCCTATCAAAAACCATTTGCAAAGGGCCCGTCATTATGTAATTGGTTTTGATTGGCTCGGAAACAAATCTTTGGAGTTTTCCGGTGAAGCCTATCTCAAAGATTTCAATCAATTGATCAACGTAAACCGGAATAAGCTATATCAGGATTCACCAGAGAATTCAGATAAGCCTGCCTACCTGAAGAAGACATATATAGTTGAACAGGGCTATTCCTATGGCCTCGACCTGAATTTCTCCTACCACCTCAAAGGCTTCAATTTGAGTGGGAACTATAGCCTAAGCTGGAATACACGAACCGATGAGGTGCAACGATACACTCCGCATTTTGATCGGCGCCATACGATAAACTTATTAGCCAACTTTTCATTTGGCAAATCAAAAACCTGGACCATCTCAGCGCGGTGGAATCTGGGTTCCGGTCTGCCGTTTACTCAGACCCGGGCTTACTATGAGTTATTGGATCCTTTCAAATCACCGCATGAAATTGGTGAAAGTTATATCCCCGGAGAACTGGGAGTGATATATGCAGGATACAACCAGGGCAGGCTTCCTGCCTATCATCGATTGGATATCAACCTGCGTAAATCTATTAGCTTGAAATTCATGACGATTAATCTGTCGGCAGGAATTGTGAATGCTTACGATCGGCACAACCTGTTTTACTTCGACCGTCTGAAATACAAGCTAGTTTACCAATTGCCTTTTATACCTACTATTGGAGCTGTCTTTCAATTTAATTCATTTACAAAATGAAAAAATTCTTTGTTGTCCTAATTATGTTCACGTTAAGTTGTAACAGAGACACCTTAACTGTTAACCAATATACTGATGGAATAAAAAAATATCTTACGACTACCTTTCAAATAAGCCCAGAAAGATTTAAATCTAATGGGGTTTTCATCCTTCCTTTATCTTCATGCACTCCTTGCTTGCAATCAACCCTTAAATTTATTGGAACATTACAATCAAAGACAGTTATTGTTTTTACGATTGGCACTTCAGATGCTTCAGAAACAAATCAATTATTAGAAATTGTCAAGAAAAAATTTCAAACATATCAGGATACCAATGGCGACTTGAAGTATTTTAGGACTAACATTGGTACACCCTATTATTTTGAAATGCGTAAAAACGGGGAGTTTTACGGAGTTGATTTAAATGATCAGAATATTGGACTCTTAAAAGGTCGGAAAATATTGAAATAGGTGTACCCATTTCCCCAAAAGTACGTTGATTTTGTCGTGTAGAATACCACTTTGTTTACCTTGCCCAAATAAAGAGCATACCACGATAGATCAGTATTATTCCTTAAGTTGTTTTTACGACTTGTGCCTTCCATAGATAAAGCTGTCCTTTTTTAACAGGTCACCCGATTTTACTTTCGGGCAAACTGATAGAAAATGGAACAGTTTCTTGCCCTTGCCGGTGCTTTAATTGTTATCCTTCTTGGGATTGTCGGATTCTGGATCCAGAAGTGGATCAAGTCAACCGACGCCCTGACAGAGGCCATCTCTGATCTAAGATTGGAATTCGCGACCAACCAGGTTAATGTAGTTGATCCTTATAAACATTAACACATTGATTGTTAATAATTTATAATAATTTTTTTATTTTTATTTTGCAGGAAATGATTAAATTGGATCAAAATCCTGCAAATAATGATACAGAAATTACCAAAGGAACCGCAGCTTGAAATGTACAATACCGTCCTTGTGAACTTTATCCACCCTGATCATGAGCTGTGCCAACTAGTGTTAAGTTAATCTTGATATGACGTAATATTGATAAACTATTTATACCTTTGTAAAAATCTTTTACAAATGGTACGATACACAATTAAATTAACAAAAGACGAAGTGGCTGAACTCAACGAAATCATTAACAAAGGTTCTCATACTTCACAAACATTTCGGACCGCCTACATTTTATTGAATTGTGATGAAGGCCCTTATTCCGATAAAGTTACGAATGAGCAAATCAGCCATGTGCTGAAAGTTGGAATGCGAACCATAGACCGGATAAAGAAGAAATTCATTGAAGACGGATTGGATGTTTGCTTAGAAAGGCGTCCGACTCAGCGGGTCTATGAAAAAATTGTAGATGGTGATGCTGAAGCTAAATTGGTTGCATTATGCTGCAGCGAGCCACCTCCGGGTTTTTCCAAGTGGTCGCTGCGTATGTTGGCGGACAGAATGGTCGAACTTAAGTATGTAGAAAGTATTTCGCATGTGACAGTGAGAACCGTTCTAAAAAAACCGAACTTAAACCTTGGAAAGTAGAGGGTTGGATAATTCCACCCAAGGCAAACAGTGAATTTGTAGCCAATATGGAACATGTTTTGGATGTTTACAAAAGACCTTATGATCCTGATTATCCGGTTGTATACATGGATGAATCGCCCAAACAATTAATTGAGGAAAGCCGTACAACCATACCTATGAAACCTGGACAAGAAGCCAGGGAAGATTATGAATATGTGCGTCATGGAGTGGTTAATATTTTTATGGCAAATGAGCCTTTGAAAGGGAACAGACTGGTAGATGTTACGGAAACGAAAACGAAAAAGGATTGGGCTTTATTTGCAGCGAGAATCGCCAATGAGATGCATCCCGATGCAAAAAAAATAACGTTAGTAATGGATAACTACAAAACACATTCACCTTCTGCATTTTATGAAACATTTGCACCGGAAACCGCTAAAAAATTGTGGGATAGGTTCGAGTTTGTTTTTACTCCTAAACATGGTAGCTGGCTGAATATGGCAGAGATAGAACTTCACGTTTTAAATGGGCAATGCTTAAACCGGCATATACCGACAATGGAAAAAATCGAAGCTGAGGTTGAGGCCTGGCAGAATTATAGAAATAATAAAAACAGTAAAATTAATTGGCAATTTACGACCAAAGATGCGAGGATTAAACTGAAGAAACTTTATCCGTCAATTGATGCTTAACATAACACTAGCACGAAAAATATGAATTTGGAAATAAAAGCAGTTTTGCCTACACCCGGCAGGGAGGGATTATAGTCGGAGCATTAGCGTTTGAAAATAACCCTTTTGATGGGCACACTTTGTTACCGCAGTTGGAACAGGTGGAAGAGCTTACCGGCCTTCAACCGAGATATGCCATCGTTGACCGTGGCTACCGGGGCCAGAACCAGATCGGCAATACCAACGTGGTTATGCCGATGAACCTGAAAATGGAGAGTCGGTACCTGAAGAAAAAGCGAGAGGAGCGATGCCGGTCACGTTCTGGCATCGAAGGATTGATTTCGCATTTGAAACTGGACCACCGGATGCTCCGGAATTACCTGAAAGGCGCGCAGGGCGATAAAATTAACACCTTATTGGTCGGTGCAGCTTATAATATGAAGAATATGGATGGCCCGGCACCGGCATTTAATTTTTGTCTTCCTCAGATTTTTGTTTTTCCGGACTCAAGTGTTGGTCCCGATTTACACTGAAATCTCCGGAATCAGAAAAAATGAGTATTTATAAGGATCAACCAATTATATAATTAGCATTGCATCGCCATAGGTACCAAAGCGGTACTTTTCTTTGATAGCAACCTGGTAAGCATTCATCAGCGGGTCAAATCCGGCGAAGGCTGCAACCATCATCAGCAGAGTAGTCAGGGGAAGGTGAAAATTGGAGATCATGCTGTCGGCTACGGAAAATTCATAAGGAGGGAAAAGAAATTTATTGGTCCAGCCATCATAAGGTTTCAGGAATCCATCCGTAGAAACCGCACTTTCGAGCGTACGCATGGTGGTAGTACCAACGGCACAAACACGTTGATGGCGCTCTTTTGCGGAATTCACGATATTGGCAGCTTCTTCGGTGATGATAATCTGTTCGGAGTCCATCTTGTGTTTGGTAAGATCTTCCACTTCGACCGATCTGAAATTTCCCAGTCCCACATGGAGGGTAACAAAAGCGAAATCCACCCCTTTAATTTCCAGGCGCTTCATCAGCTCACGGCTGAAATGCATTCCAGCTGTCGGTGCGGCAACCGCTCCTTCATGTTTTGCGAAGATGGTCTGATACCTTTCGCGGTCCTCCGGAACAACATCACGCTTGATGAATTTCGGTAAAGGTGTTTCCCCCAATTCAAAAAGAGTTTTCTTGAATTCCTCATAAGGCCCATCAAACAAAAACCTAAGTGTACGGCCACGCGATGTAGTATTGTCAATCACTTCTGCAACCAGCATATTCTCCTCGCCAAAATAAAGCTTATTGCCAATACGGATCTTCCGGGCAGGATCAACAAGAACGTCCCATAGCCTTTGATCCCGGTTCAATTCTCTAAGCAGGAATACTTCAATTTCAGCGCCGGTTTTCTCCTTATTCCCCCGCAGTCTTGCCGGAAATACACGTGTGTCATTGAAAACCATTACATCATTATTCACAAAGTAGTCCAATACATCCTTGAACACCTTGTGCTCGATCTCACCAGTCTTGCGATTCAAAACGAGTAATCTGGATTCATCACGATTTTCGGATGGATGCAATGCGATAAGCTTATCCGGAAGAGTATACCTAAACTTGGATAATTTCATTATAAAATATTATTCTGGTAAGATGCCTTTGTACGGGGCAAAACTGCATTTGTTGCATTCAGAATAATTTTTTTAGAAAGTCTTCGAAGATCAATGCGTTATCTAATGTGAATTCGCCGCTCCGCGACCGTCTCAATTCAGTCAGATGGGCTCCTGAGCCCAACATTGAACCCAGATCCCGGGCTACCGCCCGGATGTATGTGCCCCGTGAACAGACGATGCGCAATCGCACATCTGGTGGTGAATATCCAAGAAATTCGATCTCATTAATCTGCACCCGTTTGGGTTCAAGCTTCTGATATTCACCCCTTCGGGCCTTATCATACGCTCTCACACCTTCAAATTTTTTTGCACTGTAAACCGGCGGAATCTGGTCAATCTCTCCGGTCATGTTTTTCAGAGCCGCAGTAATCATTTCGCTGCTAATATGTTCGAATGGAAAAACAGCATCAATCTCTTTTTCCAGGTCAAAACCCGGGGTGGTGGCACCCAAACGAATGGTTGCAAAATATTCTTTCTCTCCGGCCTGGAGTTCATCGATCCGCTTCGTAGCCTTACCCGTAGCAATGATCATCAGTCCGGTCGCCAGGGGATCCAGCGTTCCGGCATGCCCAACTTTCAGTTTCTTCAGGCCATATCTCTGCTCCAAAGCGCTTCTGACCTTTTTAACCAGATAGAAGGAGGTCCACTGATAGGGTTTGTCAAAAACCAGAATCTGTCCATCAAGCCATTCCTGACCGGGGATAGTGTCCATGTATTTTTTACGAATTTAATCCCAACCCGATTGCTACTGCTCCGATAATGAGGCAGTAAACAGCAAACCAGATCAGTTTGCCTTTTTTAACCAGGTTGATCATCCAGGTACAGGCAATCAATCCGGATAAGAAAGCGGCTATGAAACCAATGGCCAGTGGCAGCCAGTGAGTTGGAGTAGCTGTGGTGACAGCAGTTTCGTGGAGTTGCATAATTTTCAGCAGATTGGCGCCAAAAATCGGTACCAGTACCATCAGAAAAGAAAAGGGTGCAACCAGCTTTTTATCGATCCCAAGCAGCATGCCCGTTGCAATGGTAGAACCCGAGCGGCTGATGCCCGGCAGGGTTGCTATGGCCTGAACCACACCGATAATAAAAGCAGAACCATAAGTAATGGGTTGTTCAGTATTCCTGATTTTTACAAAATGCGTGAGCGCTAATAAAAACGCAGTAATCAGAAGCATAAAGCCTACAAACAAAATGTCCCCGGTAAAAAAACTCTCAACCCAGCTTTCCAGAAATATTCCGACCAGTAAAACGGGAATCATGGAAACAATGAGTTTAAGGATATAATGGGTTTCTTCGTTGAGGCGGAATTCAAAGGTGCCTTTTAATAACCGCCAGATCTCCCTCCAGAAAACCACCAGAGTAGACAGTACGGTGGCTCCGTGAATAACTACCGTAAAGGTGATATTACTTTCACCTTCAATACCCAGCAACGCTTTCCCGAGCTCAAGATGTCCGGAACTGCTCACTGGAAGGAATTCGGTTAAGCCTTGGACCAAACCGAGTAACAATGCCTGAAGCCAGTCCATGAAATTTATTCCTGCTTCCTGGATTTGGGCCGGTACATAATGGCCACTCCCTCAATAACAAAACCGATCAGGACGATCACCGGTCCGAACGTTACCCTTCTGAAGCTGAAAATCCCAGGATCAAATTTGTTTGGGTCATCTGATCCGCCACCGGCCATCAGCAAAAATCCGATAAAAATCACTACCAAACCGGTAATCAGAAGCTGGTAGTTCAGCCTGCTGAATACAAAGCTTTCCTTTTTCTTAGGAGCTACTGCCTCCTTAAGCTTAACAACCACTTTTTTATCCGCCATTGTTGTATATATAAATTCTTATTAAAAATATAGCTTGTCCCTGTCGATCCCCAGATATTTGTTAACGGCCAGAATGGTCGTGATTCCGGAAAGGATCATCCCAACGATGAATATCAGTACAACCAGCATCGCAATCGTCATTGTATCAGTAAACTGTAAAATTTCCGGCATCTGGCGCTCCGCGACGTAAATAACGCCCAGCAGCAGCAGTGAAGCCAGGGCTGATCCGAACAATCCGTTCATCATTCCCCGAACGATAAAAGGCCTCCGGATATACTTCCGTGTAGCGCCTACCAATTGCATCGTTTTAATAATAAACCGCTTACTGTAAACCAGTAACCGGATTGTATTATTAAAAAGAGCAATAGAGATCAGAAACAGCAAACTACTGAAAGCCAGCATTACAATACTGATCTTGCGAAGGTTCTCATTCACCAGATTAACCATCGATTCCTGGTAATAAACCTCATACACCTGCGGATAGGTATTGAATTCCTTTTCAAACTTCGCAATGCTGTCGGGATTGGCATAGGCAGCATGGAATTTTATATCGATCGAAGGCTTCAGGGGATTGGTACCGAGGAATTCGAGAAAATTCTCGCCGAGCTCCTTTTCCAGCTCCTCGGCTGCCTCCTGCGCTGAAACGAATGTTGTTCCCTTAACGGCCGGGTTGGCATCAAAAGATTTTTGCAGCTGAACGATATCGGCTTCGCGAACGTCATCTTTCAGGATTACCGAAAATCCGATATTTTCTTTCACATAATCACCGATGCGCCGGGCATTGAGTATGAGCAAGCCCAGCAGGCTTAACAGGAACAAAACCATAGCGATACTGACCACCGTGGTAACATAGGAATTTCTTAGTCTGACCGTTGGACCCGTCTGCTGTTTGTTCTTCATACCTGTTTCAAATCCAGCGCCTAATTTACAAAGATTTGGGTAACCAATGGAACGTGACTGTAAATTGCTATTTTTAGATCAAAATCCTCCTTACGTGGGCATTATTGAAAAACAGAGCATTAAGGGATCCTTCTATTCATATATCGGCGTTGCCGTAGGCTTTGTAACAGCCGGACTGCTGCTCCCGAATATTTTCACCAAAGAAGAAAACGGCGTGATTGACCTGCTCACCACCTGGTCGCTGGTTTTCGCAACACTAGCCACACTCGGACTGAACAACGTCACCATCAGGCTCTTCCCCTGGTTCCGGAACAAGGAAACCCATCACAACGGATTCTTCGGGATCCTGTTCTGGGTAAACATGGCCGGGTTTCTTTTGGCACTCTTGCTCTATTTTGTACTAAGACCCTGGATCATCGCCGATAGCCAGGGCCGTTCTACCCTTTTTATCAGTTATGTGGATTACATTATCCCGCTCACAGCATTTACCACCATCTACCTGGTGATCGATATCTACTACTCCGTACTGATGAATGCAGTGAGAGGTATTTTCCTGAAAGAGTTTGTGCAAAGGATATTTATCCTGGTCGTGATACTTGGTTTTGTAGCCGGTTGTTTCCGGTTCACGGGATTTATCCTGTTCTACACGGTTGCTCTCTCATTGCCCGGCATCATAATTGCCGTTCTGCTGATGAAGGATGGCGAATTCCTGATCCGGCCACAATTCGGATTCCTCAACCGTGAATTATCGAAATCGCTTGTCAGCGTTGCATTTTACGGGGTAACCATAGGCTTCAGCAATATACTGATTTTATATATGGACCGGATCATGATCAACTCGATGCTTGGGCTGGGAGAAACCGGAATTTATGGCCGGGTTGCCTTTTATGGCACCCTTGTTTCGATCCCCATACGCTCCGTTTCCAAGATTTCAGCAGTAGTGGTTGGTCAGCATTGGAAAGATCAGGAACATGATGCCATCAACCAGCTATACCGAGATACCAGTCTTCACCAGTTGATTTTCGGACTCCTGATATTTATCGGCATCTGGGGTAATATCAAAAATATTTTCCACTTTCTCCCCGACGATTATTCCACCGGGCGGTATGTGATTTTTTTCATCGGGATCGCCAACCTGTTTATCATGACATCGGGCATCAGCGGATCCATAATGGCTACCAGCAGCCATTACCGGTTGCTGGCTTTCTTTGTTTTTCTGTTCGGTGTACTCGTTTTTATGACTAACCTGATCTTCATCCCGCTCATGGGAATTACAGGAGCAGCCCTGGCATCGGCTATTTCAGCACTTTTTTACGGGCTGATGCGCTATGTTTTCTTATGGTTCAAATATGGCATGCAACCTTATACCTGGAAGCATGCCCTGGCAGTGGCAGTAGCAGCAGCAGCCTATCTGCCGGCTATTCTCATCCCCGATCTGAATAATGAAAACTATAAAATACTGAGTCTGATACTCGATATTGGCGTGAGGAGCTTGGCCATAACGATTGTATTTATCGGGTCGACGCTCATCCTGAATATTTCACCGGATTTAAACCGACGGTGGAAGGAATTACTGGTTTGGCTAAGGATCAAATAAATTATCTTTGTAAAAATGGGATTGTTGTGAGAGAAAAACTCATTCTTATCGGCGGCGGCGGGCACTGCAAATCCTGCATTGATGTGGTTCAGGCGGAAGGTAGATTTGAGATTGCCGGAATCGTAGAAAACTCAGGTTATCAGTTGTCGGTTATCGGTTATCAGTTGTTGGGATACCCGGTTATTGGTACTGATGATGACTTGCCGGAACTCGTCAAAAAATACAAAAATGCTTTGATTACAGTTGGGCAAATCCAGAACCCTGACGTCAGGATCAAATTGTTTAATCTGATTGGTGAACTCGGGGGTATCTTTCCGGTGGTTGTCTCGCCAAATGCCTACGTTTCAAGAACCGCTATGATTGGTGCAGGCACCATCGTGATGCATCATGCAGTGGTAAATACAGAAGCCGTTATCGGGGTGAACTGTATCCTTAACACAGGTTCGCTGGTTGAACATGAGGCTTCGGTGGGCGATCACTGTCACATCTCCACCTATGCGATCCTCAATGGCCAGTGCCGCGTAGGTAACCGAACGTTTATCGGAAGCCGTACCGTTCTGTCGAATAATACTGAGATCGCCGATGACACCCTGGTGTCAGCAGGCTCAGTTGTTCTTCGTTCATTGGATAAGCCAGGAACCTATATCGGTAATCCGTTACGAAAAATCCGATGAGCACACACGTAACCATCATTGCCGAAGCCGGGGTCAACCACAATGGGAACATCGATATAGCCCGGAAAATGATCGAAGCAGCTGCTTCATCCGGAGCCGATTATATTAAATTCCAAACCTTTAAAACCGAAAAACTGGTTACAGCAACCGCACCGAAAGCGGCCTATCAGGAAATCCAGACCGGTATTGAGGGAAGCCAGTTTGCCATGCTGAAAAAACTCGAACTCGACGAACAGGCCCATATCCTTTTAATGGACCATGCACGCGAGCATGGAATCCGGATGATTTCAACGCCCTTTGATGAGGAGAGTGCGGAATTGTTGAATCGGTTACAGGTTGAATTGTTTAAAGTAGGATCAGGAGACCTTACTAATGTTCTTTTGTTAAGGCAGTTGGCGAGATTTGGAAAACCGGTGATACTCTCAACCGGAATGGCGGATTTGCATGAGATTGCTAAAGCTCTCGAAATCATTGAAAAAGCGGGATTGCCAAAATCAATGATTACGCTGCTCCATGCGAACACCGATTATCCCACTCCTTACACCGATGTTAACCTTCGTGCCATGCAAACCATGGCACGCGAATTCGGTGTTACGGTCGGTTATTCAGATCATACGGATGGCATAGAAGTGCCGGTGGCAGCGGTTGCCCTCGGTGCAAAGGTGATTGAAAAGCATTTTACCCTCGATCGCAGCATGACAGGTCCCGACCATAAAGCTAGCCTGGAACCTGCAGAACTCAATGCGATGGTAAAATCCATACGAAATATTGAACAGGCTCTTGGTTCATCTAAAAAAGAACCCTCGCCGGGTGAAAAAAGAAATATGGCAGCGGCCCGAAAAAGCATTGTCGCTGCCTGCCCAATCTATAAAGGTGAACTTTTCACCGAACACAACCTGACCATAAAGCGTCCCGGCACGGGGATATGCCCTTTACGGTGGGATGATATTATCGGTACATTTGCAACCCGGAATTACCGGACTGACGAACTCATCTGATGCGAAAAATCTGTGTCATAACAACAAACAGGGCTGAATATGGCCTCCTCTACTGGCTGATGAAAGGCATCCAGTCAGATCCATTCTTCCAGTTGCAGGTAGTTGTAACCGGTGCCCATCTGTCGCCCGAATTTGGCTCCACCATCGACCGGATCCGGGAAGATGGTTTTAAGGTGGACCGGAGTTTCGATCTGGAACTTTTCGGGGACAAAGTGCTGGATATTACCCATTCGCTGGCACTGGCGCTTGAAGGGTTCGGAGCCTCTTTTCAGACTCTGAAACCTGATCTGATCGTGATACTTGGTGATCGGTTCGAGATCCTGGGCGCTGCCACCGCGGCTCTCATCGCGAACATTCCGGTTGCTCACCTGCACGGAGGGGAACTCAGTGAAGGTGCGATTGATGATGCCATAAGACACGCTGTTACAAAACTTTCACACCTCCATTTTGCTGCTGCCGAGCCCTATCGTAACCGGATCATTCAGCTTGGCGAACAGCCTGAACGGGTTTTCATGGTTGGCGGATTAGGAATCGATAGTATCAATAAAATCAATCTGTTAACCCGAACTGAGCTGGAAAAGGCAATCGGTCTGACTTTTAATAATCATAACCTCCTGATCACCTATCACCCTGAAACCCTGGACTCGGGAAGAGCCGGTGTTCAGATCGGAGAACTGCTGGCAGCACTCGACAAACTGGCTGATACACACCTGATTTTCACGATGCCCAACGCCGATACCGGTCACCGGATCATCGTGGAAAAGATACAATCGTATGTTCAATCAAGAGAAAACCGCTCCATCTTGATTCCATCTATGGGACAACTCAACTACCTGTCGACCATGAAATTAGTTGATGCTGTGGTAGGCAATTCATCCAGCGGTATCATTGAGGCTCCGAGCTTTGGCATCGGCACCATCAACATCGGTAAACGACAGGATGGCCGCATCCGGGCTGTGTCGGTCATTGATTGTGACACCTCGGAAGAGGACATCACCAAAGCCTTTGAAAAACTTTACTCAGCTTCTTTCCAGCAACTGCTCAAAAACGTGGAAAACCCTTACGGAACCGGCGGAGCAGCAGAAAAAATATTATCAGTTTTGAAGGAAGTTGATATGAACGACTTAATAATCAAGCGATTTTACGATAAATAGCTCCCTTTGGTCGCTAATTACGCACTGAGGGAGCCAATTAGCGAGGCGTTAGCCGAGCATAATTAGTGAGCGCAGCGAACCAATTACTAATTTTTAATTATGTACCAGATCTCTGAGATAAAGATAACCCCCTCGGTTTCCATCCGGGAAGCGCTGAGGATCATCGATAACGGGGCAATGAAAATTGCCATCGTGGTGGATGAGGAGGGAAAGCTGATCGGAACTCTTACCGATGGGGATATACGGCGCGGACTGCTGAAAGGAATGGATCTGGATAACCCCATCCGGGATATCTATAATAATCAGCCGATTGTAGTAAAAATTTCCGATCCGAAAGAAAAAATCATCGAACTGGCAATCGCCAGGCGTGTTTACCAGTTCCCGGTTGTGGATGATGAAGGCAGGGTTATCCGGTTAGCGGAAATCGACCAGCTCATCAAACAGGAAAAACATCCGAATACAGTTGTCCTGATGGCAGGCGGGCTCGGAGCCCGCCTCCGCCCGCTGACTGATCATACTCCGAAACCGATGCTGCCGATCGGGGGAAAACCAATCCTCGAAACGGTCATCAGCCGTTTCAGGAAACAAGGGTTCTCTAAGTTTGTTATCGCGCTGAATTACAAGGGTGATATCATCCGCAAATATTTCGGAAATGGTTTAACCATGGGGGTGGATATCAGCTACCTTGAGGAAAATCAGCGGATGGGAACAGCCGGGGCTTTGGGACTGATCGAAAGGGCACCAAATGAATCATTTTTCGTAATGAACGCTGATATTCTGACTCTTGTAAATTTTGAAAGCCTGATGGATTTTCACATCCGGAACGGTGCCGACGCCACCATGTGCATCCGGGAATATGGAATGGAAGTACCTTATGGGGTAGTCAGGCTGAATAAGGATAATATCGT
>JBBAAF010000038.1:0-29257 GCA_041658425.1 Bacteroidales bacterium
ATCGGGAGGGTCGGGGGGTGAGGTGTATCGCGAGGGAGTGCCGTGGTAAGCGACGGGACCCCGGCCTTCGCCGGGGTGACAACGCTTTCGCAGGAATGACAGGCAGTGGCTGGAAATGCTCTTCCGGTGAGTTGAATCCCTCTTATCTTACCGATCACCTTGGTTTCGAGCATGATACCTCCCGACACGTTCGTATTCTGCAGCATCTCGCGTCCGTGGCGTGTCTCAGGATCGGTGGTAAACACAAGAGATTGCTGATCAGGCATCAATGCGTAAAAACAGTGCGCTGTCCAACTGCCTTGTCCGGAGAATGTAGAGAGGGTCAGCACGTGGTGGTGGCGGAGGAAGCGGACTATTCGGGGATACATGGCTCAGGAAATTTTCCTGCTAATTTAAAGAAGACTATAAGACTTTAAGACGTTAAGACTATAAGACTTTAAGACGGGGAGATTAGGGTTGCCATTTTTCGGGGTGGAGCTTCATTTCGACGGCCATATATAGGATTTCGTCGTATTTACTGATCAATTTGGTGGTGGTGGGGTTATCGAGATAATAGCATTCGTTGGAGAAATCGAGCCAGACCTGGGTTTCGGCGGCTTCGGATTCGCAATCTACTATTTTGGAGATAAACATTCTAGGGTAGTGCCTTCTCCTGAAAGCTTCTGCCAGGTTTGCTGCTACGGATCTTGAAGATCTCCTGATCTGATCTATAAGCGAATAGGTCTCCTCCTTAGGAAACCCCTTCGTCAGCTGAAAAATCTCCATCGCCGCATCAAACGCTTTCTGATAGATAATTAAATTCTTATGGCTCCGTATCTTACCCAATTTTTTCTTAAAGTCTTCTGGTCTTAAAGTCTTATAGTCTTCTTCTTCTTTTCCCCCAAAGTCCCGGCGCCGGCGGAGTACTCACACCGGCTAACCGGTCCTCAGGGATGAAAAAGAAAGAAACTCTTTAAAGAAGCTTAGTTCTTCTTGTCTTATTGTCTTATTGTCTTATCGTCTTATCGTCTTAATGTCTTACCGTCTTAATGTCTTACCGTCTCCTCTTCACAAATCATCGCCGTAAGTTTCATCATCCTCTCGATCCGGGCATAAAACTCCATGAGCGAATCAACCATCGCATCATTAGTGGTGTGTTGCTCGATAGAATTTAGTTCCAGCCGCAGCATCGGATCGTGTTCGATCAGTTCCCATCCCAAATCCGTATCGCGTTTCATCGTGTGAATTTTAGGCTTTTGATGATATAGATGCAATCCATAGGGGTAAATGGAAAAAAAAGTGAAAAAATTTTCATCCTTTATATATTTACATGACAAAATCCGGCAATCAGTACCAGTACTTGATAATTCATGCCATGAAAAAAGCTACTCTCCTCCTGTTCTGTTTCCTGCCGCTCGCACTTATTAGCCAGCATGCCGACCTCAGTTGGATCGATCAGGATGCTCACGCCCGGGCATCGCGGATGAAGGCATTGGCAGAACAGACCGGAATGAACCCTGTTTCCTCGCCTTCAGGGATCGATATCAAATTCCATCGCATACTGCTCACGCTCGATCCCGCCGTACGATTTATCACCGGCTCGGTATCAACCTATTTTGTACCTGAGGCAGACAACCTGCAATCCATCACATTTGATATGCATGACAGTCTGCATGTTACGGCGATACGATACCACGGTCAGCTATTAACAACCTATACACATCAGAATAACAAATTAACGATCCCAATTGTAGGTCCACCGATAACCGATAACCGACAACTGACAACTGATAACCGGCAACCGACAACCGTTCCCCTGGATTCAATCCTGATCGACTATCAAGGTATTCCCGTTGAGGACGGCATGGGGTCGTTTTCGCTATCGAAACATGATGGGGTGCCTATTTTGTATACGCTTTCGGAACCGTATGGGGCTAAGGACTGGTGGCCCTGCAGCCAGGGCCTGAACGATAAGATCGATTCGGTACATCTGGTAATAACGGTACCTCCCGGGAATCGTGCCGCTGCCAATGGGATGCTCATTTCCGAGCAGCACTGCGACGACCGGAGTATTTATCAATGGAAGCATAAGCACCCGATAGCTGCATATCTGATCGGGGTTTCGGTGACGAACTACGCTGTTTATTCCGATTATGTACCCCTCGATACCGGTGATTCCATCCAGATATTGAATTACGTTTATCCCGAAACGCTGGCTGACACGCGGGCACAGACCCCTCAAATAATCAGGCCTTTTCAATTGTATAACCAGTGGTTTGGCCTTTATCCCTTTGCAGATGAGCGGTATGGCCATGCACAGTGGAACTGGGGCGGCGGGATGGAGCATCAGACGATGAGTTTCATGGGCAGTTTCGGATATGATCTGATGGCACACGAACTTGGTCATCAGTGGTTTGGCGATTTCATTACGTGCGGGTCATGGAGGGATATCTGGCTGAATGAGGGCTTTGCCACCTATATGGTTGGACTTTGTTACGAGCATGATCAGGGGGGTATCTATTGGGAACCTTTTAAACGGCTGTCAATCAACAGGATTATCAAGCAGCCCGACGGATCGGTTTACTGTTACGATACCACCAATGTCGACCGGATATTCGATGCCCGCCTGTCGTACAGCAAAGGAGCGATGGTGCTGCACATGCTGCGCTGGGAGATGGGTGATGAAAAATTTTTCAAGGCACTGAATAATTATTTACATGACCCGAAACTTGCCAACGGCTATGCCACCACGGAAGATCTGATCCGTCATGCAGAAGCGGTGGCTGATACCAGTTTCCGTGAATTTTTCAACGATTGGGTTTATGGAGAAGGGTATCCGAAATATGAAATGGTGTACCGGCTGAATCCGAATAATGAGGTGGAGCTGGAGATTTCGCAGGAATCGAGTGATCCTTCGGTGGGGTTTTTTGAGATGGATCTGCCGATACGACTTTATGGGAAGGCGGGGCCGGGGGAACCGCGCTCTCCGAGGGACGGGGCCCCGGCCTTCGCCGGGGTGAAGAGAGAGGCCTCAGTGCAGCGTCAAGAGGTCCCCGCCTTCGCGGGGATGACAGGTGCTTCGGAGGTGACGGTGATAGTGCACCATACGCAGAACGGGCAGGTTTTCAGGTTTAATCCGGGGTTTGCGGTGGATTCGGTGAAGTTTGATCCGGACCGGTGGATCTGCACAGCGAATCCGGTGGTACTGAATGTATCTGAAATACCTTATGATCAGCAGGTTAAAATCTTTCCGAATCCGGTTACGGATCAATTAACGATTCAATTAACTATGCCTGAGGAGGGTTTGTATATCCGGATATATAATCACAAAGGACAAATGATCAGTGAATACAAGACTTCCTATACATCCTCAAAGATCCAAATCCCGATGCATTCCTTTCCTGCGGGAGTGTATACAGTTGAGTTACAGGGGAGAAAGGCGGTGAAGGTGGTGAAGTACCCACCCCTGCCCCTCCCTTAAAATGAGGGGTGGGTACTTATAAAGACACAAGGCACAAGATTAAAGAATTGGCTACTTTTGCTAAAAACTACATGATATGTTCTCGGGAATCGTTGAAGAAACAGCTAAAGTGGTTGGCCTGGTGAAGGATCAGGATAACCTTCATATTACCATGACCTGCTCATTCGTGGATGAACTGAAAATCGACCAGAGTGTGTCGCATAACGGAGTGTGCCTGACCGTAGTAAAAAAGGAAAACAATACTTACACGGTCACTGCCATACGCGAAACACTCGAGAAATCGAACCTCGGACTCCTGCAGGTAGGTGATGAGGTGAACCTCGAGCGGAGCATGCGAATGGATGGCCGGCTCGATGGCCATATCGTTCAGGGTCATGTGGATCAGACAGCTATCTGTACAGAGGTAGATGAGGCCGAGGGCAGCTGGTACTATACCTTTGAATTCGAACCAATTAAAGACCAACCCGGATATATGGTAGTCGAAAAAGGCTCTGTTTGCGTCAACGGCGTCAGCCTTACCGTAGTAAATGCCCGTAACAACAGCTTTCAGGTCGCTATTATTCCCTTTACCCACCAGGTCACCAACTTCCACTGCTTCAAATCCGGCTCAGTGGTAAATCTCGAATTCGATATTCTGGGCAAGTACATTGCACGGATATTACAAGCACAGGGGCTGGTTTAATTTTGTATCTTTGTGCACTTTTTTTTAAAGCAATGTTGTTGTGAGTAAGAAGTTTCCCGAATACAAGCAGTTAGATCTTCCGGGCATCAACCTGGAGATGATGGACTATTGGCTGAAGAACGATACGTTCCGTAAAAGTCTTGAAATCCGCGATGGATATCCTGATTTTAAATTCTATGAAGGACCTCCGTCGGCCAACGGCCTGCCAGGCATTCACCACGTGATGGCGCGTGCCATAAAGGATATTTTCTGCCGATATAAAACCCAGAAGGGCTACCGCGTACTTCGCAAGGCCGGATGGGATACCCACGGCTTGCCGGTTGAGCTCGGTGTGGAGAAAATGCTTGGCATTACCAAAGATGATATCGGGAAAACCATCAGCGTTTCAGATTATAATGATGCCTGCCGCAAGGAAGTCATGAAATATACCGACTTATGGGAAGATCTCACGCACAAAATGGGTTACTGGGTGGATATGGATCATCCCTATGTCACCTACGATAATCGCTATATCGAAACCCTCTGGTGGATACTTAAACAATTCTATAACAAAGGATTACTGTACAAAGGCTACACCATTCAGCCATATTCCCCCGCTGCCGGCACCGGCCTGAGTTCGCACGAACTCAACCAGCCCGGATGCTACCGCGATGTGAAAGACACCACGGTGACCGCGCTGTTTGAGATCACCGATCCCCAAAGTACCTCCCCCTGCCCCCTCCTTAGGAAGGAGGGGGCAGGGGGAGGTACTTTGGCCGCAGGGGGAGGCACCTTCTTCATGACCTGGACCACCACCCCCTGGACCCTCCCGTCCAACACTGCCCTATGCGTGGGCCCGGATATCCGCTATGTATTGGTGCAAACGGTTAACCCCTATTCCGGAGAGCCTATCAAAGTTGTATTGGCTAAAGAATTGGTAAAGAATTATTTCGATGCAGCCAAACATCCGTTTGAGATCATCAGGGAATTTTCGGGCAGAGAGCTCGAGGGGATCCGCTATAAACAACTGATCAACTGGGTACAACCAAAGGGAGATGCTTTCCGGGTAATCCTGGGGGATTTTGTCACGATCGAAGATGGTACCGGCATCGTTCATGTCGCTCCCACTTTCGGGGCGGATGACGACCGGTTGGGTAAGCAAAACGGGATCTCTCCGTTATTGGTTGATGATATCGACAACAAAACACAACCGCTGGTCGACCGTAAAGGCCGGTTTTTCCCGATCGAAAATCTGGAGAAGGAATATGTTGCTCAGTATGTCAATCAGGATACTTACAGCGCTTTTGCCGGACGGTATGTGAAAAACGAATATGATGAAAATCTGGCTCCCGGAGCCGAATCGGTTGATGTGGAAATATGCGTTATGCTGAAACAGCAGGGCAAAGCGTTCCGTATCGAAAAATATGTGCATAATTATCCGCACTGCTGGAGGACCGACAAGCCCATTTTATATTATCCGCTCGACAGCTGGTTTATCAAGACTACTGCTGTGAAGGAGCGGATGATCGATCTGAATAAAACCATCAACTGGAAACCCGAATCCACCGGCACCGGCCGTTTTGGAAACTGGCTGGAAAACCTGGTCGACTGGAACCTTTCGCGCTCACGGTACTGGGGAACCCCGCTGCCAATCTGGGCTACGGAAAACAGTACCGAACGGAAATGCATCGGATCAGTCGCTGAGCTGAAACTGGAGATCGATAAAGCTGTTGAGGCCGGTTTCATGACATCCAACCCGCTGGCTGATTTCACCGAAGGAAATAACAGTGAGGCCAATTATGCCCTGCTCGACCTGCATCGCCCGTATGTGGATGATATTTACCTGGTTTCCGATACCGGTAATAAAATGTTCCGCGAACCCGACCTGATAGATGTGTGGTTTGATTCCGGCGCCATGCCGTTTGCCCAGCTGCACTATCCATTTGAACATGAGGACGATCTGGAGCACTTTTTCCCGGCTGATTTTATCGCCGAGGGAGTCGATCAAACACGGGGATGGTTTTTTACCCTCCACGCAATAGCAGTGATGCTGTTCGATTCGGTTTCGTTCAAAAATCTGGTATCCAATGGATTGGTCCTGGATAAGGACGGCAACAAAATGTCGAAGCGATTGGGAAACAGCGTGGATCCTTTCGAGGTAATCCGCACCTACGGATCCGATCCGATGCGATGGTATATGGTCACCAATTCCCCGCCATGGGACAACCTGAAATTTGACATTGCCGGCGTGGATGAAGTAAAAAGAAAGTTTTTCGGTACTCTATATAATACATATGCCTTTTTCAGCCTGTATGCCAATGTCGATAATTTCCGCTATGAAGAACCAGAGATCCCTGCTGAAGAGCGGCCGGAGCTCGACCGGTGGATCTTATCGTTGTTGAACAGTCTGATCCGCGAGGTGGATAACGAACTCGACGATTACTCCCCTACCCGCGCTGCACGAGCCATACAGGACTTTGTGCTGGAAAACCTCAGCAACTGGTATGTCCGCCTGAGCCGCAAACGTTTCTGGGGTGGCGACTATGACTCCGATAAAATATCGGCATATCAAACCCTTTATACCTGCCTGGAAACCGTTGCCAAACTGGCCGCTCCGGTTATACCGTTTTACACCGACCGGCTGTTCCTCGATCTGAACAGCGTAACCGGCCGGAACAAAACCCATTCGGTTCATCTCACCCATTTCCCGGTGTCCAACCTGGATGAGATCGATGTCGACCTGGAAGAACGGATGGCACTGGCCCAGCAAATATCATCGCTGGTACTCGGACTCCGGCGGAAAGTGAATATCAAGGTGCGGCAGCCTCTGCAGAAAATCATGGTGCCAGTGATGAATGATCGTTTTGGACTTCAGTTGCGCACAATATCTGATATTATAAAAACCGAGATTAACGTAAAGGAAATCAGCTTTTTGGATGACACATCGGGAATCCTGGTGAAAAAAATCAAGCCGAATTTCAAAATGCTTGGTAAAAAATACGGCAAGCAAATGAAAGAGGTGAGCGAAATGATCGGGAAGCTTAATCAGGCTGATATTGCTTCCATCGAAAGAGATGGCCGTTTCACATTAACCCTTACGGATGGCCCGGCGGAACTGCTCCTCGGGGAGGTTGAAATCCTCTCGGAAGATATTCCGGGCTGGCTGGTGGCCAATGACGGGAACCTGACGGTGGCTCTCGATATCATGCTCACGCCGGAACTTCTGGAGGAAGGGATTGCCCGTGAACTTATCAACCGGATTCAGAATATGCGCAAGGATAGCGGTTTTGAGGTGACCGATAAGATCAGGATCCTGATACAAAAACACCCTGCTTTAAATGCAGCAGTGGAAAATTTCGGCGACTTTATTGCTAATCAGACTCTGGCCATCGAAATAAAACTGGCTGATAGGGTTAATGGAAATGAGACAAAAGAGGTGGATCTGGATGAAGAAATTAAAACATTTATTCAGATCAGCCGTATATAGGCATTCATAATACAAGTAAAATTATCTATATTTCGAAAAACATCGGAATCATGCAAGAAAAGACAAGATATTCGGACGAGGAATTGGTGGAATTCAGAGAACTGATCGTGGCCAAAATCGAGAAGGCCAAAAAAGATTTCGATTTGCTGAAAAAAACGCTGGCCAATCAGGATGGTAATGATACACAGGATACATCTCCAACATTTAAAGTTTTGGAAGAAGGCGCCACCGTGCTTTCGCGTGAGGAGGTAGGCAAGCTGGCCCAGCGCCAGGCTCAGTTTATCCAGCATCTGCAGGCTGCATTGGTTCGCATCGAGAATAAAACTTACGGAATCTGCCGCCAAACCGGCAAACTGATTTCGAAAGAACGACTCCGGGCCGTTCCGCATGCCACCCTTAGCATCGAAGCAAAAAACTTACAGAAATAACCGTTATCAGTTACCAGTTATCGGTTATCAGTTAAAGACAACTGACAACCGACAACCGACTGACAACAATCTCCTCTATGTCAATTCGCTATAAAGTAATCGCCGTTATCGTTGGCGTACTCGTCCTCGACCAGATCGTTAAGATTTTGGTTAAAACCCACATGTCGATTGGTGAAACGATTCCGGTTTTCGGCAATTGGTTCCTGATCCATTTTGTCGAAAATAAAGGGATGGCATTTGGGGTTACCATGGGTGGGGTTGCCGGTAAGATTGCACTGACGGTATTCCGGATGATCGCTGTGGGTGCGCTCAGCTATTTTATTCACCTGATGATCAAAAAGGAGATGCCGGTGGGGTTTATTCTGGCACTCGGACTGATCACGGCCGGGGCTGCCGGGAATATCATCGACAGTGCTTTTTACGGACTGATATTCAATGAATCAACCTACGCCAACTCTATGATTCCAGGCAGCGGGGTAGCCGAATTTTTACCCAAAGAAGGCGGATATGCTCCGTTTTTACAGGGTGCCGTGGTGGATATGCTCTATTTTCCTATCATCAATACAACCTGGCCGCATTGGGTTCCGTGCTGGGGCGGTCAAACCCTCACCTTCTTCCGGCCCATCTTCAACCTGGCCGACAGCTCGATCACGTGCGGGGTTTTCTGGATACTTATTTTCCATCGTAAGTCGCTGCGAGCCAATTAGCGACCGGAGGGAGCCAATTAGTGAGGCGCAGCCTAACCAATTATTGAACAAGGGGAGCTATTTTAACGAGAAACTAGTCGTCCCTATTTGCGCGCCTTCCAGGTACAAGTCAATGTAGTAGGTGCCGGGGACGATCTCTTCGGGCGTGGTTTCATAGAAAATACAAACCTCCAAAGACGATCCTTCATATTCCACTTCACGCATGGCGGAGTATGGAACCAGTGTGCCATCCCGGGAAAAAGTTTCGGTACCGGATTTTACCATGATCCTTTGGGAAGGATTGGAAATCTGCATATAAATTTGTCTGGGACCTTTTTTGGCGACTGCATTCTCTCCCAGGTTAAAGCAAACCCGGATCTTCTGTACCTTTTTTATCTTTTTCTGAATGGTTCCATTATCGTCAATCGGTTCAGCCACAATACTTAGCGCCTTCAAAACAGCAGCCATTTCAACCTTGCCCTGCAGGTTCTTGTTTACCTCTTCCAATTGTTTATTGGTATTTTTGGCTTCGTTGAACCGGTCTTTAACATCCTGATTCTCTGCACGAAGACGCAGATTGGCCTGGTTCAGTGAATCTACCTGGATGATATAGGATTTCAGGACACTGCGCAAACTGGTAACCTCCTTTTCATAGATCTGGATCTTTTTAGCATTCGATGCCTTGATCGCCAGGAGGTCCTGAATCTTCTGCTTCTCCTGCTCGAGCCGCTGATTCATGCTTTCATTATCCCCACGCAATTTATTGAACGACAAATTCAGCTCATTGAGCTCCCTTGTCAGGTTATCCTTCTGTAACTCCAGCGCAACCTTCATCTCAGCGGCATCTTTCCTTTCACTGGATAATTCTGTCAGCAGGTATATGATCGCACTTGCGAGGATCACAAAAAAGATCGCTAAAAGGACATTCAAACCGGTCCTCTTTTTTAACTCACTTTGCTGATCGGTCATTTTTTTAACTGGTTGATATGATTTACAAATTAAGGTAATTCAAGGCAATTTTCACTTAAAGACAGTTTAGAGTACTAAATTTGAGGTTCAAACGAAGAAATGACCTGAAATATTGCCTCTGATACATCGGATTACGGTTTGGCCTCGTTTTATGGAAAGTATATAAATGATAAGAAACTGATTCATGCATAAGTTCCCCTCCCGCCATCTGCGGCTTTTCTTGAGCCTTGTGCCTTGTGCCTTGAGCCTTCTGTTTTCCTGCGCCCAGCAGGGCAGCCTCACCGGCGGGGCCAAAGACGAAAAGCCTCCGGAGGTGGTTTCCAGCATACCTGTCAATTTCTCCACCCGATTTAAATCTGATCACATTGAAATCACTTTCAATGAATATTTTGTATTAAAAGATATCGCGAAACAGTTGGTGGTTTCCCCTCCGATGCCTAAAAAACCGGATTTCAAAATCAAGGGAAAGACGCTGGAGATCAATTTTAAAGACTCACTGCAGCCCGATCGTACCTATGCAATCAATTTCGGTGACGCGCTGGTCGATCTGAATGAGGGAAACCCGATCAAGAATTTTCAATTCGTTTTTTCAACCGGCAGCAGGATCGATTCCCTTCAGGCAAGCGGGCGGGTGCTTCAGGCTCTCGACAACAAGCCGGCAGAAGATATTCTGGTGATGTTATACAGCGGCAACGCTGATAGTCTGCCACTGAAAACAATTCCCCTTTACCTGTCAAGAACCGATAAAGAAGGCAAGTTCACCCTGAAGAATCTGGCAGGCGGATCTTATAAAATCTTCGCTCTTAAAGACGGCAACAATAACCTTATGTTTGACCAGCCGGCTGAGGCTGTGGCATTTCTGGATTCGCTGATCACCCCCACCGTGGTTGCAGCCCCCGCCATCGATTCTGTAAAACCGGCTAAAGATTCCATAAACCTGGTAAGAGATACCGCAAATCCTGCAAAGCATCTCTCGGATTCTCTCCCTAAAAAGCCAAAATTTCTCTTCAGACCGGAAAATATAGAACTTCGTCTGTTTACGGAGGCAAAGCCAAACCAATACCTGGCCGGGACCGACCGGCTTCGCCGGGACCAGATCAGGATAAAGTTCAATGAAAAAATCGATTCGCTCGGTTTTAAATTTCTGAATCTGCCAATGGATAGTGTGGCTGTATCACTGGAATGGCTGGGCGATCCGGATACATTGGATTTCTGGATTATGAACAGATCAATTGCTTCCCGGGATTCGATAACTGCAATCCTGGTTTATAGGGCCTATGATTCGATCGAAAGACCTTATGCAAAAACTGATACCGTCAAACTCCGATACCGTGCAATAGCAAAACCTGCCGCCGCACCGAAAAATGAGTTTACGGTTTCGGTATCTGTTGAAAAAACCAAAACGCTCGAATACGGCCAGCCGCTGATTTTCACCACCTCTCTTCCTTATGTTCAGCTGGATACCAGTTTAATCCGTCTCGTTTCGGGTAAGGATTCCACTGCCCGCAAGGTGGAGTTTAAAATGATTCCGGATACGCTGAAGGGACTGGTCATGAATGGATTACCAATTATCCAGGTGCATTCCAGGATCATTAACCTGGATGCCGGATTTACCGCCGATACATCCTACCGTCTGACCTTGCTGCCCGGAGCTTTTACAGGTATTGCGGGTCAGAAGAATGATTCTCTGGACATCCGTTTCAAGATGAAAAATAAGGATCAGTATGGTTCAGTAAAAATCGCTTTGCCTGATCTGAAAGGGCCAGGAATCATTGAACTGATAGATGCGCGTAATAAAGTAGCTGCCACGAGGTTATTAGATGGTTCGGGCACAGCGGTATTTGACCTGATGGCACCCGGAAAATATTCCGCACGGCTGATTTTTGACACCAACAGGAATGGGCGTTGGGATACCGGACGCTATATCAGGCACATTCAGCCTGAAAAGGTTATCTCGTTTACCAAGGAACTGAACCTGAAGGCAAATTGGGAGGTGAGTGAAACCTGGCAGTGGGAAGATCTTTGAAAATATGTATTTTCGAAACCCATATTAAAACTGTAATAAATGAGAAAACAACTTTTTTCGATGGCCCTCGGTCTTTTCCTGATCGGTGGATGGGCTATGGCCCAAACCTTTACCATCGAAGGAAAAATTGATGGCGTAAAAGGTGGTAAAGCAGAACTCCAGGCCCGCGAAGGCGGAAAAATGGTAGCTAAGTATTCCACGGGTATTAACGATGACGGTACCTTTACCCTAAAAGGTAAAGTGATTGAACCCGACTTTTACTTACTGAAAATCGGCGACCTGCGTGGTGGAATCAGCATTTTCCTCGATAATTCCAATATCAAAATCGTTGCTAAATCAGACGATCTCCCGGGAGTTGAAATCACCGGATCACCTACACACAATGATCTGGCCGGTTATAACAAAATAACCAGAGCCCAGTCGGAACAGAGGCGTCCATTATATACCGCTTATAATGAGGCAGAAAAGGCTAAGAATACTGCAGAAGTGAAGAAAATTGAAGCCCAGTTGGATGAATTGGACAGCAAACAGATTGAAGAAAAATTGGCTTATATAATAACCATTATCAAATCTCCGGTAGCTTCTTATATACTCAATTCAATAATCTACAACATTGAAGATCCGTCGCAGCTCGAAAAACTGATCAACGGCTTTGATCCGGCACTTGCCGAGTATAAGTATGTCAAAACCCTGAAGGAATCACTTGTTAAAATGAAACTCACCGCTGTCGGGGTGATGGCTCCCGATTTCACTCAGAATGATCCTGATGACAAGCCAATTAAACTGTCCGATTTCCGCGGCAAGTATTTGCTGGTTGATTTCTGGGCAGCCTGGTGCAATCCGTGCCGCGCTGAAAACCCCAATGTGGTTGCTGCTTTCAATAAATATAAAAACAAGAATTTCACCATTCTGGGTGTTTCACTCGATCGTGATAAAGCATCGTGGCTGAAAGCTATCCAGGACGATAAACTGACCTGGACACAGGTATCCGATATAAAGTATTGGGACAATGAAGTCGCTAAATTGTATGGTATACGGTCGATTCCAGCGAACTTACTCCTCGATAAAACCGGCAAGATCGTCGGCAGAAATCTCCGGGGTGACAAGCTCGAAGCGGCCCTTGCCAAGCTGGTGAAATAAATCCGAATCCAACCACATATGTTAGAGCGTAATTTCGTACAAACCGTCGCATCAGGAATCCGTGATAACTGGTTCCAGAATGCTTATTCCGATTACCAGGGAGATACCTATTTATATAAGGATGTGGCTAAGAAGATTATCAAGTTTCACATGATCTTCGAAAAACACAAAAATGGATCGATCGCTATTCCAATCCTTTCCGATTTCCATAGGGAGGATATTCAGAATATCCTCAATCATTCGGAATCGGATGTGCTTTTTGTATCCGAAGAGTATTACCCCGGGACTGATGTCAGCAAGTTACCTGCCCTTCGGGCTGTTTTTAAACTGAATGATCTGAGCCTCCTCTATTCACGCGAACCCGGATTGGAGGAGAATGTGGCCGGATCAGCCTAAACAACCGCCTTCCGAAATACATGCAGGTTACAGGAATAGAGCTTGTTGCACAGGAATTTGAGAAGACGCCAAAGAAGAGCATCAAACGATATCTCTATAAATAGCGACCGAAGGGAGCATATTTAGTGAGCGAAGCGAACATATTTACAATTATTGTAGCCGGAGGACTGGGTACCCGGATATGCTCTGATATCCCTAAGCAGTTCCTTCTTCTGGCCGGTAAACCGGTGCTGATGTATTCCATTTCCGCGTTTCGCCTGGCCGCTCCTGCCATCCAAATTACCGTGGTTTTACCTGAGGGTCAGCAGGACACCTGGATAAATCTCTGTGAAAAACATCAGTTTAATGAACCCCATACCCTGGTGGTTGGCGGAAATACACGGTATCAATCGGTGAGAAATGGCCTTGCCGCTTTGAATGGCCCGGGACTTGCAGCGATCCACGATGGGGTGAGGCCTTTGATCTGGCCCGAAACCATCCGGCACCTGTTTGCCGAAGCGGCTATTTATTCCAATGCTATCCCGGCAATTTCACCCAAAGACTCCCTTCGCTGGTTTGATGATCAGGGAAGCCGGATTATCGACCGCAACTTTGTGAAATTAATTCAGACCCCACAGGTGTTTGAACTCAATAAACTGAAGGCCGCATACGTTCAGGAATATGAAGATGCATTTACCGATGATGCCACTGTCTGGGAAAAGGCCGGCAACCCTGTTCATCTGACCGAGGGACAAGAGAGCAATATCAAGATTACCAGGCAGGAGGATTTGTTGATAGCAGAGGCATTACTTTCAGTATCTCCCCCTTAGGTACCTCCCCCTGCCCCCTCCTTAGGAAGGAGGGGGTAAGAGAGCTCCGGGGAGGCTCGGAGTAGCGTCAAAAGTTCCTCGCCTTCCACGGGGATGACTGGTGTTCTTGACTAACCCCAGACTTCAGTCTGGGGCTGTTGAGCCAAGTTGGTGCTCCCACCCCCTCCTTCCTAAGGAGGGGGCAGGGGGAGGTACCAGGGGGCCGGGTTAACAAAGTAAGGTTAATGGTTAAAAGGTTAGAGGTTAAAAGGTTAGAGGTTAAATGGTTAGAGGTTAAATGGTTAGGAAGATTTACGTTTTGGTTAGTTTCCTGGTCGGGTTTACGGGGGTGTTTGGACAAAAAACCTTGTGGACGACCGGCAATGCGCGGACATTGGCCGCCGGGCAGCAGGAGTTTGGAATTATCCAGCCGTTTCAGATCGGCATTACAGATAAACTCGAAATGTCGGTGAGCCCTCTGGCGGGTTTGTCGCTGGTTCCGAATATCTCGCTTAAATACCGTTGGACCGATGGTCCATGGATGATCGCTACCCAGCATACCTATTTAATGCCCACGATGCTGCTTCACAGTATGCAGGACAGCCTTTTCACAAAACTGATCCGCCGCGATACGCTCACCTTTTCCGATACGCTCCGGATTCCATATGTATTTACCTTCCGTAACCAGGTATTGTTAACCCGCAAAATCGGCAAGGAGACCCTCATCACCGGTAAAGTTGGCTTTGAATTCAGTCTGAAAACAAAGGCCGACTCCATTCCCGCCCTCACTTACCCTCAGTTCTACCTCCAGTCAACCACCCTCAATAAAAAACTGTTATGGTTTACCGGTGTCCGCGTTGACGGCAATCTCTATAAGGATTATAATTATATGGCCGAACTGGATTTCGTATCCTCCGGATTTGGTGCAGAGCATTGGGCCATCGAACATAAGGGCTATTTCATCTGGAATAAAACCATCAAATTCGCCGCGCTCATTGGCTACAAAATGAGTTATGGTACCTATCCCTTTCCCGCAAGCAATCCGGTAACCAACCAGGGCCGGTTCTTCATGTTTCCTGTAGCTGATCTGATCTGGAAACTGAATATCAAAAGACAGCCGGAAAAAGATTTGTTCAGGGTTCGATAAAAACTCAAAAAACTTTCTAAACTTTTTTAGTTTCCTATTTTTATATAGTTTACATTTGCGCTGCAAATGTAAACTATTAGTATATGGACGAAAAGCATGGAAATTTTTTATTAAGGGTTTACGAACTGTATAACCGGTATGGTATCAAGAGCGTAACCATGGATGATGTGGCTCGCGAACTTGGTATTTCGAAGAAAACACTGTACGAGTGTATTGAGGATAAATCCGAACTCGTAAAGCATGTTATGGAAATGGTATATCGCTACCACAGCGTTAAACTCAACGAAATCATCACCCGGAGCCTCAATGCTATCGAAGAAATATTTGAGGTTAACCGTTATATGACCCAGATGGTTAAGGAGCTGAATCCCACACTGGGTTACGATATGCAGAAATTCTACCCCGAACTTCACAAGTCCCTGATGCAGGATCAGCACCAGCATATGTATGATGCTATCCGCCAGAACCTGATTAAAGGGATCAATGAAGGCTTGTATCGAAAGGAAATGAACGTTGATATTATATCGAAACTTCATATGACCCGCATGGAGTATCGTTACCGGCAGGATAGCTTCCAGATCAACGATATCGACTCGCAGGAAGTCATGCGGGAGATATTTATATACCACCTGCACGGGATTGCTAATGAAAATGGCATCAAAATTCTCAATGAAAAATTAAACTCTGAATGGAAATGATAACACCAAGGAAAATTAGTATTGTAATACTCCTGGCATTGTTGCTGTCCGGAACGGCAAAGGCGCAGATGCAGGAGTTCACCCTTAAACAGGCCCAGGAATATGCCGTTCAGCATAACTACCAGGCTCGCAATGCTGTGATCGACATCGCGATAGCAGTTAAAAAAATTCGCGAAACTTTAGCTTCCGGATTACCTCAGGCCGAAGCGAGCATAGGTTATGCCAACTTTATCAACCTGGCCACCCAACTGCTTCCCGCTGAATTTTTCGGCGGTAAACCGGGTGAATACATGGAGCTTAAGTTTGGTACCAAAAACAACGCCAGCTTGCAGGCTCAACTGAGCCAGCTGGTGTACAGCGGTTCCTATTTTGTTGGTCTGAAAATGTCGAAAATTGCCCAGGAAATGACTCATCTGCAACTGGAACAGGTGCAGCAGGATGTGCGCCAGGCGATTGCCTCGTCCTATATTCTTTGCCTGGTTGCTGAGAAAAACCGCGACCTGATGACCGAAACCATTACCACGATGGAATCTTTGGTGAAAGACTCCAAGGCTATGCAGCAGAAAGGGTTTATGCAGGAAACAGATGTGGATAAACTTACCCTCCTCCTGGCCGACCTGAAAACCAATCAGCTGAATGCAGCCAATCAGATCCGGAACGCCTATTCCCTGCTGAAATTCAATATGGGGCTCACCATAACCGATGATGTCAGGCTGACTGATAATCTTGATATACTCTTGTTGGCTACCGATCCCGACGGATTGCTTGCACAAACATTTGAAGTAAATAATAACATCGGGTATAAAATAATGGAAGCTCAGGCGGGCCTTTCCAAACTTCAGGTAAAACTGGCACAAACCGAATATCAGCCTGTTGTATCAGCCTTTTTATCCCAAACTGAAAATGCACAGAGAAACACATTCTCGTTCTTTAATGTTAACGAGAAATGGTTCCCCACCACCATCTTTGGGGTGAATGTCGGAATTCCGATCTTCAGTTCAGGAAAGCGGTATTATAAAGTTCAGCAGGCTAACCTGAATTATGAGAAGTCGCTGAATACCAGGCGCCAGGTTAGCGAAAGCATCGCCTTGGGAGCCTTCACGGCCAAAAACAATTTCCAGGTCTCGGTTGAAACATTCCGGAATAAGCGTGACAACTTTGAACTGGCTAAAAAAATCTATGCCAAAGACCAGATCCGGTACAAATCCGGTGTAGCCTCCACCACCGACCTGAATCAGACTTACAATTCGCTGCTTCAGGCCCAGGGCACCTACCTGGGATCCATCATGGATCTGTTTACCAAGAAGTTTGAGTTACAAAAAGCGTATAATCAGTTATAGTTATCAGTTATAGTTATCAGTTAAAAAACAATATCTAAATATGAAAAAAGTTGTTTTTTCAATAGTATTAGTAGCCGTGATCGCCTTTTCATGCAGCCATGAGCGGACTGTTGAGCAGATCAATGCGGATGTGACCAAAACGCGTAAGCAAATTACCGAACTCTCGGCAAAACTGACTGCGTTAGAGGCAGAACTTGCTATTAAACAACCCGTTAAAGAAGAAAAAATAACCAAGGTTGTGGTTGAAACGGTTAAAAAGATGAACTTCAGTGATTATATCCAATCGAGCGGGATGGTTGAAGCCGTTAGAGCTGCTTCCATCAGCCCGGAAATGGGCGGGAAAATTGAATCAATCCCGGTAAAGGTCGGCCAGGCGGTGAAAAGGGGCCAGCTATTGATGACACTGGATTCGAAAGTTATGCAAAGCAGCCTTTCCGAACTGGATAAGGGCTTTGAGCTGGTTAACACCTTGTACAATAAACAAAAGGAGTTATGGGATCAGGGTGTCGGATCAGAAATGCAGTTCCTCGAAGTCAAGAACCGTAAGGAGTCGATGGAACGTACTATAAATACGCTGAAATCGCAGCTTGAACTGACGAAAATATACGCACCATTCGATGGAAGGATTGAGAAAATTGCCATGAAAGTGGGCGAACCCGCATCCCCCGGCCGTGGAATTATCGATGTGGTAAACCTTTCGAGCCTTTATGTGAACACAGAAGTTTCCGAAGCTTTTATGCAAACAGTTAATAAGGGCGATTCCGTCACCGTTGAGTTTCCCAACCTGCCGGGTATGGTTAAAACCATCCCCATTGCTTACAAAGGGGATGTAATCAATCCCCAGAGCCGGACCTTCAGCGTCCGTGTGGAAATCCCAAACACCGGTCAGGAAATCAAACCGAATATGCTGGCTAACATGAAAATCCGGGTTATTAACCTGAAAGAAGCTGTTGTGGTTCCAACCGCCCTGATTCGTCAGGATGTGGAAGGCTCATACGTATATATCATTCAGAATGCCGCATCGACTCCTGCTGCTCACAAAGTGTATCTGAAAACAGGCAGTTCGGATGGTAGTCTGACCGTGGTTAAAAGTGGCCTTACCGGCGGTGAAATGATCATCAGCCAGGGCTACAACCATGTCAAGGAAGGCAGCCTGGTTTCCTGGAATAAATAGTCAATCAATTGAATTGAAGTTAAATCAGATGGAAAATCAAGATAAACTGCTGATCAGGGATTTTAAACTCACAACCCTGGCCTTAAAAAATAAGAATACCATTTACCTGCTGGCTATCATGCTGCTGGTTTTCGGGGTGATCTCTTATGTGACCATGCCCAAAGAGCTTTTTCCGGAAATTAATTTTCCGACCGTTTTCGTACAGACGGTGTATCCGGGAAACTCTCCTGAAGATATAGAAAACCTCATTACCCGGCCGCTGGAGAATGAACTGCAAACGGTTAAGGGGATCAAGTCGTTGAAATCTAATTCATTGCAAGATTTTTCGATGATCTTTGTTGAGTTCCAGTCCAATGTCGATATTAAATCGGCCCTCCTTGAGGTAAAAGATGCTATGGATAAAGCCAAAAGCAAATTGCCGACCGATATGATGACCGATCCGACAGCGATGAACTTCGACTTTAACTCGCTGCCAATCCTCAATGTGAACATTTCCGGTGACTACAGCATTGTACACCTGAAAGATTATGCTGAATATCTGAAAGATGAGATTGAGCGGATCAACGAAGTTTCGAAGGTCGACATATCCGGAGCAGATGATCGCAAGATCCTGGTAGAAGTGGATCTGCCAAAAATGGAAGCTCTCGGAATCAGTTTCACGGCTATCGAGAACATCATGCGCATGGAAAACATGTCAATGTCGGGCGGTGAGATTAAGATCGGAAAAACCCGTCGCTCGGTTCGTACCATTGGTGAATTCAAAACCATCGACGATATCCGGAATATTATTATACGCCAGGATCCCAATAATACTGTTTACCTGAAGGACATAGCCTCGGTTACTGACGGTTTCGGCGATAAAAAATCGTACGCCCGCCTCAATGGCCATTCGGTGGTTACCCTCAATGTGGTTAAGAAAGCGGGCGAGAATCTGATTTCCGCAACGCAATCAACATTCACTGTTGTCGATGCGGCCAAAAAAGATGGGTCGATTCCTCAGGATCTTCGCGTAGATTATACCGCCGACCAATCGGAAGGGATTAAAAGGCAGCTTGGTGAACTGGAAAACAGCATCGTAATGGGGATTATCCTCGTGATTACGGTTCTTTTCCTCTTCCTTGGTCTCAGAAATGCCATCATTGTAGGCCTTGCCATACCGATGTCATTGCTAATCACCTTTGTGATCCTCACCCTGCAGGGTGCACAAATCAACATGATCGTTCTGTTCTCACTAATCCTGGCATTGGGGATGCTCGTCGACGATGCGATTGTGGTGATGGAGGTCATCACGCGTTTCCGGGAGAAAGGCTATTCGAAATTCGAGGCGGTGCGACTGGCGGTCGGGGAAATCACCATACCGGTTATTACCTCCACCCTCACTACAGTTGTTGCATTCCTGCCTTTGATTTTCTGGGGCGGTATGATGGGTGAATTCATGAAATACATGCCAATCACCCTGATGGTGGTTCTGGGTGCCTCTTTGCTGGTCGCCCTGATTTTTGTTCCGGTTTTCACGGAATCATTTGAAGCACACGATCATAATAAGCCGCATAGCAGCAGCCGTATCTATTTTGCTGCAGCCATTATTGCTGCAGTAGCTTCCCTGTTTTATATTACCGGTATTTATTGGGTTGCCAACTTGCTGGCCCTGTTGGTGCTTCTGATGATTATGCATCAGTTGTTCATGAAACAGATCGCCTATTGGTTCAGTGAAGTTCTGATGGTAAAATTTGAGAATTTCTATCTCCGTTTTATCCGTTACAGCCTTAACAAAAACCGGCCGTTCTGGTTTCTCACCGGCATTACTGCCCTTCTGTTTTTCACAATGATGTTATTTGGGGCACGTCACGGTGAAACCCGCCTTTTCCCGAACGGTGAACCTGCCACTATCAATATTTTCGCAGAACTGCCGCTGGGTACTGATATTTCGCTCACCGACTCCGTGGCCCATGTAATGGAAGCCAAAACCCAGGAGGTTCTCGGCGAAAACATGAATCTGGTGAAATCCATGCTGACCATGGTTGGATCCGGTGTCCGTCGCGATAACGAAATGGCAACCGGCGAAACTCCCCACCGTGCTGAAGTCCAGTTGAATTTTATTGATTACGAATTTCGTAATGGAGTGAATACCAATAAAATCATGCAGGATCTGAGCAAAGCCTTTATCGGTCAGTACCCGGGTATCGAGTTCTTCCTCGAAAAGAATGAATCAGGCCCGCCAACCGGTAACCCCATCAATATCGAAATATCCGGTAAGCAATTTGATCAACTGCTGGCCTATGCTGATACCGTGATCAATAAAATCGATGCCTCCGGTATTCAGGGAATCGAAGGGTTGAAAACTGATATCGAGCTGGGCAAACCAGAACTGCTGGTGAATATCAACCGCGATAAGGCTCAGCGTTACGGACTATCGACCATGATGATTGCTTCAACCATCCGTACGGCACTGTTCGGTAAAGAAATTTCCGCTTTCAAGATCGGTGAAGATGAATACCCTATCCAGATCCGCCTGGCCGAAGCGTACCGGTATGATCTGAGCAGCCTGATGAACCAGAAAGTAACCTCGATGAACATGGCCACCGGCCAGATTGTCCAGGTTCCGATTTCAGCGGTTGCCGATTTCTCCTACAGTACCACCTTTGGTTCGGTTAACCGGAAAAACGTGGAACGCGTGGTAACCGTTTATTCCAACGCCTCTGCCGGATACAACGCCACAACAATCAATAAGTACCTGATGGCTTTGCTGAAAGATATGCCATTGCCTGAAGGATACGCAATCCATTTCACGGGCGAACAGGAGCAAACCGAGAGCAGCTCAGTTTTCATGCTCGAAGCCATGATACTGGTTCTGGCCCTGATCTTTGTGATTTTGGTTACCCAGTTCAACTCCTTCGGGAAAACACTGATCATTCTCACCACCATCCTATTCAGTATTATCGGGGTATTCCTCGGACTGGCCGCCTTCAAACTCGATTTTATCATCATCATGACGGGTATCGGGATCATCGCGCTCGCCGGGATTGTTGTTAAAAACGGGATCGTGCTGGTCGATTACATTACCCTGCTGAAAGAAAGGAAACGTTTGGAACTCGGCTTGCCCACCGGGGCAGCACTTCCCAAGGAAGTTTCACAGGAATGCATTATTAAAGGGGGCCAAACACGTATGCGCCCGGTATTAATGACCGCTCTCACTACCATTCTTGGTATGCTGCCGCTGGCAATTGGTTTGAATATCGACCTGATCGGCCTGTTTACCGGCTTTAAACCGAATATCTATTTCGGCGGTGATAACGTGCTGTTCTGGGGACCGATGTCTCAGGCCATTATCTTCGGATTGACATTCTCCACCTTCCTCACGCTGGTAATCGTGCCGGTGATGTACCAGGTTGGACAGCAAACCCGAATCAGGCTTACGCCAAAACGTAAACAGGCCTCAGTATAGCGTTAAGAGGTCCCCGCCTTCGCGGGGATGACAAGTGCACCAGCGTAATTTCCGCAAGAGCGCTGTCATTCCCGCGAAAGCGGGAATCTCTACGCACTAACGAGGTGTAATATTCAAGTAAGGGCGACCGCGGTATCTCTCCAACTAACCCCTAACCTTTTAACCTCTTAACCTCTCTCCTATCTCACCAGTACCATCTTCCCGGTCTCCTTCAGGGTGCCTATGCGAAGCTGGTAAATATAGGTGCCGGGATTTACGTCGCGGTTCGATTTATCACGGGCATTCCAGTAAAAAGTGAAATATCCCGGCAAAAGTGTCCGGTTGAGCACCTCCATAACCTTTCGCCCTGCGAAATCATAAATTTCAAGAATCACCGGTGACTCTTCAGTTATCTTGAATGATATGCCGGTTGTCCGGTTGAACGGGTTTGGAAAATTCCGGCTCACGATGGCTACCGTATCCCTGGTGATGGTGGAAATCGGAACAGCCGCGTACTGGACCTGGTTGTAGGAATCCGTTACTTTCACCAGGATGTTCCACAGATGATCCTCTTCGTTGGCCAGTCCGCTAAGCGTGCCTTCCTCAGTTAAAACAAGGTTCTCCGGATAATCCGAAGGAGAAAAAGTGATCGCGTAATTTTCAAACATCAGCTGGTTATCACTGATCGATGCATATTTATACAGAGTTTCGTCGCCATTGGAGATCCCCACTTGCCATGGATAATCACCTTGAGGCGGAACACTCCGTTTTCCGTACCCAAATTCAATACGGCCATCAGCATATAGCTTTGCACTGACATTGAGGGGATAAACCTTCAATCCGGTATAAACAGAGGCCTTCCACTCAAAAGTGACCACTGAATCAGTAGGATTATAAATCAAGGCATCCCCCATCACATTAATCTGAATATCAGCCCCAAACGGGACAATACTTTTCCTGACCCTGAAAACCAGGTCATGATTGATGACATAAGGATACTGGATATACTCATTGTCGAAATGAAGAGCTCCTTTAATATCGGCAATCAGGCTCTTATATTTGGTCTCGTAAAATGGAAACTCAAATGGAAGATTGACACGCTGGTACTGTTTCTCGTTTACAAAATCGGACAAAGTATCGCCTGTAATATCCTCATATTGAGCAGAAAAAGTTTTTTCCTTATAATCTTTGACCAGCTCCCACCGATAGGGCGGCTGTCCGCCGCTGGCCGATAGCTGGGCATAAAATGGTTGTCCGGTTATTACATTGGTTACTGCGGGTTTCTCCACCTTCAGCTTGTTAAAATTCAGGCTTTCGGTAAGGCTGACATAAGTGAGTCCGTTGTTGACAATTGCGACATTCTTCTGGTTGGAAATCTCCTCATTGGTGCCCGTAAGATAATGGATCACAGAAAACTCATCTACCTGACCGGCGGCGAGGTTATTCGGGTCTTTTTCTTCGACTATCAGGAAAAACTTAACCGGAACACCGGGTTCGAGTGAGCTGATAAACGGGGTGATATCCAATCCGAATTCAAATCGCCGGCTATCATCCGGGTTTTCAGGATCTTCAAGTGGCTTATAGTCACCCTGATAGTTAAATATGGGGAAGCTAAGCGTTTGTTGCGGTTTAACGGCTGTTATATCCGTCGAAAATCCAGCCAGTATCCTGAACCTTTTCCTCTGTTCATGCCTCATTACCACACGCATGGTAAGTTCAGGATTATAGGATTTGACGGCCTTGATAACATGCACCGACCGGTTCCATATCCCGCCATCATTTCCTTCATGGGCTACAACGTTATAAAGGACATAGGCTTTCCCGCCTTTATTCCAGCCCTGGCCCCAGCTGTTAACGGCCAGGAGTGCCCCGATCTCCCAGTCCTTCATGTCAACCAGACCGTCATTATTGATGTCAATGTCATTGGTAAACTTTCCGTCGCGGTTGAGGTCAACCCGAACCGAATCATTGTATCCGACGAAGGTCATTGAATGGCCGACATAATTCCCGAATGTCCATATTACGGGCCATTGTTCGCTGGTTTCAGGGTCACTCCACGGCCTCGTATCCATGCGGTCGGATGAAATCTGGAAGCTGGCTACCCCGCCGTCGGGTGAATCTTCGAAATGGTCAACCAGGTACTGCTTGAAAATTGCGAGCCCTTCGGGAGTGCCAACCGGCAGTGAATAGTTGATTAAAATCCTGTTTTGCATAGCCCGGTAATACTTATCATAGCCCGACATCCAGATTCCGGTGCCCTGCTGGTAAAACGGATAATCGATAAAATTCGGGCATCCTGCAGCCTTAACGATCTCCCAACTGTCGAAGTAACTCACTCCCACACCCGAGTTACTGCTGTTCAGAAGGTTCCAGACAAATCCCGGTGTATAGAGATTTTCGGGCGTATTGGATGGCAGATTCCGCAAGCGGTTAATCTCATAGCTGAAAACATAGCCGATACTGCTGGCCTGATTGCAACTCCAGCCATATTGATTAAATACCGACGGGAAGTACATTTTTTTCGAGTTATCAATCCGATACGGGAGCCCGGCTCCCCCTTTCAGGCGGTACCTCTCCGGCACCGGATACACAGGATAATCGCCAATATTCTGTGATTGTCCTGCAACCACCGCACCGGTCAGGCATATAAGGAATAACAGCTTTCTCATAATCAAAGTCATAAATCGCGTAAATATAGTGCGGAATTTTCATTATGATAATAAGATCGTCCTTATCTGGCCAAACAGGTAACCTTTCCAAATATTTGCCTGATGCTCTTTTTTTCTCATCTTTGACAACTTTTAATTCCGGAAGTTGTGCAAAAGTGGTCTTTTCTTGGTATTGCTGGTTTAGCGTTGTTGCTCTTTCAGCCACTCTGCGCCCAGAAAGAGGGAGCCGTGTGGTATTTCGGAAACCATGCCGGTTTGGATTTCAAAGAACAATATCCCAAACCCTTAGCTGTTGGCCAGACCAATTCCTCGGAAGGCGTCTCCGCTATCTCCGATAAAGATGGGAACCTGCTGTTCTATACCGATGGACAAATCGTTTACACCAGTAGTCACCAGGTCATGACGAACGGACAAGGATTATATGGTAACAATTCCTCGACCCAATCCTCAATCATTGTGCCCTGGCCGAACCATCCAAGACAGTACTATGTTTTCACCGTGGGCAAAGTGGGTACCTTAACTAACCCGCATAAAGGATTGTATTACAGTATTGTTGATATGAATTCAAATCGTGTTGACTCGATTAATTTCAACGTTAAACTGCTGGAAACCTGCACAGAAAAGATCACCGCAATAAAACATAACAATGGGAATGATTGGTGGATCCTGGCTCATGAAATAGATCAGTCTGTTTTTTATCGATACCTTTTATCAGATGACCTTCTGCAACAGGAATACCAATCAATCGGGTTAAAACATACGGGGGCCACCGGATATTTGAAAGCCTCCCCAGATGGAGATTTTGTAGCTCTCGCAACTGAGGGCGTCCAAGATCTGCACTTTGAGGTTTTTAAGTTTGATAATAAATACGGAAAGCTGCTTCCGGTCCCTTTACCTATTAAACTGCAAGCCGAGTTTATGTATGGCGTGGAATTTAGCCCAACCGGAAAATACTTATACGGTACTAACCGGCAGGATGGGATTATTTACCGTTGGAAGCTGGATGATTTTTCTCAATCGGCAGTTGAAAAGAACCGTGAAATCATTTTTTCCGACCCCAATCTTAAATGCGGCGCCCTTCAATTGGCGCTGAATGGTAAAATTTATGTTGCATTTAACAACCAACCCTATTTAGGAGTTATCAATGCTCCTGATCTCGACTCAGGCGGATTTGTTAAAAGAGGTGCGAGCCTGTTTGACTATACTACCAACTTTAAAGGAATCTCTGGTTTTGGTCTGCCCAATTTTCCATCCGTTTATTTCAAAAATGACATCTATTACTCCAATACCTGCGTTAACGATTCAACTGTTTTTTATTTGGCTTCCAAGGATTTGTTTGACTCTCCACCGACATGGTATATTAATGGAAAAGTATTAACTGGTGATGAATTAACCTACCAGGTAAAATATGTTTTTAAGAACCCGTTTGAGGATACAATTAAAGTGGAGGGTTCGAAGAATGGAGACAAGATTTCCTATAAACGTTTGATTCAAATTCATCCATTGCCCGTTTTAGACATTAAGGATACAACCTATCTGTGTGCAGGACAACCGGTTGAGCTTCATAACGGCAACTATGCCTTTTACGGGATTACTAATGAAACGGGTGAATATTCTGATACTATTCGTACCATTGATCAGCCGGGGTTGTATACCGTAACGGCCACTAATTACCAAGGGTGTACAAAAAAAGATTCAACCCGTGCGATCAGTAAAGCACAGCCTAAAATCGAAAGGTCGCCAAAGGATCCTGTTACGGTTTGCCCGGGAGACACAATTACGCTTACCGCGACAGGTGCGGAATCTTATATTTGGGAGCATGAGCCTGGTAAACAGCAGAATTCTGTAATAGTTTATCCGGATTCAACCACCACTTTTAAAGTAACCGGATCAAATGGAGGTACATGCTTCGGTTATGATTCTATCCGGATTCAGGTTTTTAAAAATAATAAACTCAATCTGGGCCCGGACCTCACTCCCTGTGCGGGCGATATTGTTGTGCTTCGTGGAAAAGATTACGCTCCCGGGTCTGTCTACACAGAATGGAATTGGTCAACAGGAGGAAAAACTGATTCCCTCATCGTCCTTAATTCATTGCCAAACCTATCCCTAAGGGTTAAAGATATAAACGGTTGTTCTTACAAAGATTCAATCAACATTGCTTATAATCCTCCTGTAGTGGTGAAAATTGAAAGGTCGCCAGATGTTTCTGGTCCGGTTTGCCCGGGTGAGCCAATTACACTTAAAGCGACAGGTGCGGACTCATATATTTGGGAGCACGACCCGGGTGTACATCTGAACTCTGTAATAGTGTATCCGGATCGAGACACCATTTTCAAAGTAACCGGATCAAATGGAGGTCAGTGCTTCGGTTCTGATTCCATCCAGATTGAGGTTTTTCCAAATCATAAACTCTATCTGGGCCCCGATAGCATTGCCTGTTCGGGCGATACTGTTGTGCTTCGCGGAAAAGATTACGATCCCGGGTCTGTCTACACAGAATGGAATTGGTCAACAGGAGGAAAAACTGATTCCCTCATCGTCCTTAATTCATTGCCAAACCTATCCCTGTCGGTTAAAGATATAAACGGTTGTCTGAACACTGATACAATCAAAATTACTTTTAATCCTCTTCCTGTAATTTCATCTGTTGTAAAGAAGGATATCACCTGTTTCGGTGATGGAAATGGAAGCCTGGAAATTACCGTCGATGGTAATCAATCTATCAATCTGTATTCAATTGATGATGGGGAATCCTGGTCAGAGCAAAGACTTTACACCAACCTGCCTTCAGGCAATTATGTGGCAAGGGTTAGATTTGAGTCAGGTTGTATGAGTTTGGCTTACCCTGTAACTATAATTGAACCGGAACCAATCGAGTATCAGGGTAAAAGTATTGCTCCCAGTTGCCCGGATTGCACTGACGGGGAAATACAGATTAATGTAACCGGTGGCACTAAGCCCTATTCCTTTGATTGGGATGGTTTTAACATTCATGATTCTGTTTTCTCTGATATTGGTGCCGATACTTACGTCATTACCATAACAGATGCGAATGGATGCGAAGTTAAATTTGAGTACCCTCTGGTAGCTGGCGAATTGATAATACCTAATGCTTTCTCTCCCAACGGGGGGAACAAGAATGAAAAATGGGTAATCAGAATTCTTGATAACCGACCGGATTGCCTCGTGCAGGTATACGATCGGAGCGGAAAATTGGTTTTCTATGATGACAAATTTTACGAACCTTGGGATGGTACCTATCTAAACCAGGGCAAAAAGCTTCCGGCAGGCACCTATTTTTACCTGATCCAGATTGACCGAAAGGATGCGAATAAGCCTCCTCAGCGGGGTACAGTAACCATTTTAAGATAGTTAAGAATAAGAAAACGTGAAAAAGCTATTCATTTTAACTGCCTGGCTCCAACTTCTGCCAATTGCCCTAATTGGCCAGATTCATCCTCTTGCCGATCAGTATATTATGAATTTTTTTCAGGTGAATCCGGCAATAGCCGGGGTCATCCGCTATGATCCGCTGGTCATCAATGCGAGGCAGCAAGGGTTAAAATGGGAAAAATCTCCAGGCTCCCAATCTGTTACATACCAAAGCAAATTGTTCAAGGAAAAATCCTATTTTACCAATAGGGGTTTCCTGAACCGGGGTAAGAATGCATTTGGCAAAGTTGGCTTTGGTTTAGGATTGTTTAATTATTCCTATGGCACAATCAGCCAAACCGGATTTCATCTGGATTACGCCTACCACGTTTATGTGGGTAATGGCAGGTTATCCTTCGGGCTTTCTCCTGTTTTTATGCTGTTTCGAGCTAATTTTTCTGATAATTCATTTGTTTTTGACGAAAATCCGGATGACATCTGGCTACCACAAGGAAACGACCCGATCAGTGTTTCGTTTATTGATTTTAACGCAGGGGTTCATTATTACTCGGAAACAGTAACATTAGGATTTTCCTGTATTCAGATGTTCAATTCATCCATACATCTAAAGGGTAAGTACGGTTTCCCCTCCACCGAAAAACCCATCCTGAATCCGGATTTATCAAGATCCCTCTATGGATATGGCGGGTACATTTTCAATATTAATCGAAATTTTCAGGTTGAACCATTAGTGATGCTTAAATACAATGCAAACAATATCAATAAGTTCAGATTTGATGTTACCACCACTGCTTACATTTTGAATGACTTCCAAACCGGCATCTCCTACAGGTGGAAGGAGGGTGTGGCCGCATTCATTGCCATACGTTTGAGCAAACTTCAGATACGGTATCTGTTCGAATTACCGCTCTCAGGCAAAATCCCTCCAGGTTTCACCAGCCACATGGTTCAGGTAGGCTTCAACCTCGGACAGAAAATTCAGTAAACTTGTCATTCCCGCGAAATTTTAAAACTTAATATGGAAGTGGTGCAAAAGTGGTTTTTCCCCGGTATTGCTGGTTTAGCGTTGATGCTCTTTCAGCCACTCTGCGCCCAGAAAGAGGGAGCTGTGTGGTATTTTGGTCAAAATGCAGGATTAGATTTTAACCAGTACTACCCAAAGCCTCTTACTGACGGTAAAATCACTACCAGGGAGGGAGTCGCCACGATATGCGACAAGGATGGACAATTGCTGTTTTATACTGATGGCCAAACTGTTTACAACCGCAATCATGACGTCATGATGGATGGGGATGGCCTTTTCGGGGATGTTTCCAGTACCCAGTCGTCCATTATCGTTCCAAGACCAGGTTCAGTAACTCAGTATTA
>JBBAAF010000039.1:0-28059 GCA_041658425.1 Bacteroidales bacterium
AGACGGATGATCATCCGTCTCTACATCCGTCTCTATGAAAAATTCAAGAAAATTTTAAATCATCGGGCTACCTGGAACCGGCCTGATTTAACCTGGTTTTGCGGCAATACCAAACGGTAGAAGTAGAGGCCCGGGCTGAGTTCGCGGCCATTCAGGGTGATAGCCCGGCCAGGCACCATTTTTTGACTTAACACCAGGCTGCCCAATGCATTCAGGATTTCGATTTTGACTTCACCATCGAGAAATCCGTCAATTTCAAGGGTTGAAAGATCTACAACGGGGTTAGGATAAATTTTTACGATCAGGGAACTGATCGGGTTGCTGTCAATTCCGGTACCGGATCCTTTTATTGTTGGAAATCCGGCTGATTTCCATGCACTTAGGCCCCCCTGTAAATTATAAACCGTTTTAATGTTCTTGGCTATGATTTTGGTGCATGCACCGGGGCTTCGTCCGTTGCTACCACAATAGACGAAGTAAATCTTATTTTTATCGAGCTTGTCGATTGAATCATTAAAATAGGCTGCATTGACATCCAGATTTCTTGATTTATCTATCCTTTCATTAATGAATTCTGCCGATGTACGAACATCCAGAATAACAAAATCCAATGAACCCTGATGATTTCTAATCAGTGTATCCGCCTGTACAGCAGTGATTGTCTTATAGGTATTGCCCTGGGCAACCGCTGCGGTCCCAAGCACTAAAGTCAGTATGGCGACGAAATAAAACCTCATATCATTATGGTCTGTCCACAAAGATAACACATTTCGTGCCGAAAACCACAACCATAAATTGCTGTAGAGACACATAATTATGTGTCTCTACATTTGAGTTGACATGTTCTTGGGTTTATTTGATTAATTCATTTTTTCAACCAGGGGTTCGATCTTCGACCAGTAGGAGGGATCAAGCAATCGCGCACTGCCAATCAGTGCGGCGTCTTCTTTCAGTTCCGACCAGGCAATGCGGGTGGAGCAATCCAGATCGGCCAGTGCTTTTTCAAATGCAGGAAGGAAAAGGTCGGATGCTCCCACCATATTACCGCCAATGGCAAGTACCTCAGCATGAAAAAGATTGAGCCAGGGACCCAGAAATCCGCCTATACCGGAGCCATATTCCGAGAATAGGGCAGCAACTTTCGGATCTTTGCGGGCACGGTCAGCAATCTCTTTTGCCCCAGACAGAGTTTCGCCGGTTAAAGCAGCGTATTGTTTTACAAACCAGCGCGTTGAAAAGAAATCATCTGCGATACCGTCTTTATAGGGAAGGTGCCAGACACAGCCCATAGCAGGGGTATCATTTCGTTCGACCACCGGAATCCCCTCATCGATAAATGCGGATCCGAAACCGGTACCAAGGGTGATGGCCACTGATCTTTTTGTGCCCTCTGCAACACCCATCCAAGCTTCGCCAACAGCAAAAGCAGTGGCATCATTCATGTACCTCACCGGAATTCTTGCCGGTAATTTCAACCGGGTACGAATCCCATCGGAAACATTTACGCCATAAAGGCCGAGGTATTTTTCAACCCGCTCAAACAGGGCAATTCCTTTTACATAATCAAACGGCCCGGGCATTGCAAAGCCTATACCGGCCAGTTCATCAATGGCGATCCCGAGGATTGCTTCGCCAACGGCTTCTGACCATACCTTTAATATTTTATCAGCTGATGCGGTATTATCAACCGGAAAGGTTACCCGTGTTTCGGGCAGGATCATCTGATGTTCTAAATCGATCAGGGCACAAGTGATATGGCTTCCGCCGATATCTGCACCCACTGCATACTTCTGTTTCATGCTTACGGTATCTTTTTGGTTTATCTGGAATTTCGAGCGCTAAAAATAATGAATTAGAATTAGTAGAGTTGTCAACTTTATAAAGCCTTTTTGCTTTTCAACATTGATTTACCTAAAATCGTTGCGGATATTTGTCTGACCAGGTTAAATGTTACAACTATGAAAACTTTATCCTTCCCTCTTTCCAGTCTTTTCTTGTCGATTCTTTTCGTTCTCTTCTCGACATCTCCCGTAAATGCCCAGCATGCCGGAATTCATGATGCCTTACTGAGCCGTGCAGAAAAACTGTCTTCATGGAAACTTCTCATAATGAAGATGTTGTGAAATTTATCGAGGCATTGAAAACCAGCTGCCCACTGGTTTCCGTAGAGCAATTTGGCACAACCAAGCTAGGCAACCCACTCCAACTGGTCATCATGGCCAATCCGAAGATCACCAACCCTGAGGAGGCTAAAACTTCTGGAAAACCGGTCATCTATATCCAGGGAAACATCCACGCAGGTGAAGGGTACCTGAGCATGCGGCCCAATGAGCAGCCTACATTTACCGCTTATGACCACTTGCCAAGATATATTGCTAATTATGTGGGACTTCGCAACCGTATGGGAATTCTGAGCGAGACTTTCCCGCATGAATTGTTCGAAAAACGAACTTTATCTAATTGCTATCTGCTGGTCCGTGAAACTGTCCCCTATACCGATGCCAATGGCAGAAAGAGAAGTCGTCCGACCGGCAATCTGAATTGGATTGAGAATGTTAAACATTCAAATCATTTTGTTCCCACCAAACTCAGCACCGTGCCGCGTACTTATGTTTTCCCCGCCGAACTGGCTGATCTTTTACCTGATGGAACCCCAGTCGGATGACGGGCTCGTTTATTGGAACTATTTCGATGAATATCTGAAGAAGGCCGGAGTTGAAAAGGGCGGAGTGGCGTTTCCGGTGATTAAGACCAGCGCAGAAATGACGGATATATTTCAGAGTAGCGTCAAAAGGTTCCCGCTTTCGCGGGAATGACAGGAGCATTGGTTGCCACTAAAGTTTCATCTATCAGGGTGCTCCTTATCAGTGTAATCTTTGGACAATTTTTGGTATTATTGAGATATAATTATACCCTTCCGCTGCGATGAAAACAATTTGCCTTATTCCGACAGCTTTAATAATGATCGCTATGAGCTTATCTACTGTTGCACAGGACATTAAATTGCCGGAACCGGATAAAAAGGGAGGTGTTCCGCTGATGCAAGCTCTTAACGACCGCGCCAGTTCGAGGGAATACGACAGCCGCAAGCTTACCGATGAGCAACTATCTAATCTGCTTTGGGCAGCCTGGGGCATTAACCGGGCTGATGAAGGAAAGCACACTGCACCCTCTTCCAATAACAAACAGGAAATGTCGGTATATGTTGCTCTTGAATCGGGCCTCTACTTATATGTACCTGAATCACATTATCTTAAACAGATACACAACCGCGATATCCGGAAAGTCTGCGGCAAGCAGGATTTTGTTGGAATTGCACCGGTAAATCTGATTTTTGTTTCCGACCTGACAAAAGCCGGGATCAGGGATCCGGAAAAAGCCGGTCCGGAATCCCTGAACACTTCAAATATCAACACCGGGTTCATGGCCCAAAACGTATATCTCTATTGTGCCTCAGAGAAACTGGCTTGTGTGGTCAGGGGCTGGCTGGACATCCCGGAACTTTCCAAAGCCATGGAACTGGCTCCTCATCAGCGGATTATCATTGCCCAGACGATCGGTTACCCCAAAAAATAGACCTTGACCATAACCCCTGAAAAGATAGGAAGTTTCCGCTGGCGGATCCTGGCACTTTTATTCATGGCCACCACGATTAACTACATCGACCGGAGCATACTCGGGGTACTGGGCCCGACTCTGCGCGATAAGGTATTTGGCTGGTCGGTGCAGGATTATGCCAACATTACCATTTCATTTCAGGTAGCCTATGCGATCGGATTATTATCCATGGGTGGTATTATCGACCGGCTGGGCACCAAAAAGGGATACACCTTGTCGATCGTTATCTGGAGCATTTTCGCGATGCTGCATGCTGCGGTGACCAGGGGAATGGGCTGGATCGGCTTTGCTGCCGCACGGTTCGGACTGGGTATTGGCGAGGCAGGTAACTTTCCTTCTGCCATCAAGACCGTTGCAGAATGGTTTCCGCGCAGGGAACGGGCATTCGCCAGCGGGATTTTTAATGCAGGCACCAACGTTGGCGCAATCATTGCACCGTTGTTTATTCCACTGATTGTGATGAGCGATGGAACCAACTGGCAATATGCCTTCCTGGTAACTGCAGTTTTCAGTCTGATCTGGATTATCCTGTGGAATCGAACCTACCGGAAACCCGAACTGCATCCTAAAGTATCACCATCTGAGCTTCAACATATCCTCAGTGATCCCCCGGAGCCGGTCACTGAAAAGATACCCTGGAGAAACCTGCTGCCGGTGAAGGAAACCTGGGCATTCGCCGCAGCCAAAACTGCCGATGCGGTATGGTGGTTTTATCTTTTTTGGGGGGGATTTTTCCTGAATGCCAGGTTTGGACTGGAGCTCAAGGGACTGGCCCTGCCACTGATTATTATCTACCTCATTGCCGATGTGGGAAGCATTTTCGGCGGATACCTGTCGGGTGCCTTTATCAAACGCGGTTGGCCGGTGAATAAAGCGCGGAAAATCACTTTGCTGATCTGTGCTGTCCTCGTTTTGCCTGTGACTATGGCCCCGATAGTTTCAAATCAGTGGGTTGCTGTTCTGCTAATTGCCCTTGCAGCCGGTGCGCACCAAGCCTGGTCAGCCAACGTTTTCACACTGGTATCTGACGTGTTTCCCAAGAAAGCCGTGGCCTCTGTTGTTGGAATTGGTGGCATGGTGGGCGCCGCTTCCGGTATCGTCGCCAACCTGGCTCTGGGTAAAGTCCTCACCGATGCTGGTCCGCATGGATACGTTTACGCGTTCCTCGTCGCCGGATGCGTTTACCTGGTGGCCCTCGGGGTAGTTCAGCTCATCATGCCTAAAATGACCCCTGTGGAACTGTGATAGAAATTACCGGCCTCTTAAATCGATTCATTTTGTATCTTTAGGCTCAAACTGACTAATAAATTCGATTTCTGCATGACACCAAAAGTAAAATTTGAAATATTCAAGTAAAATCAAATGAAAATGAAAGCAGTATTCACCCTGATCCTGTCGCTCAACTTGATGACCGGGGCCTTCGCCCAGGAAAAGCCGCTGCCGGCAGCCAAAATTATGGATGATGCCTATGCACAGGCTTCGAAAGAGAATAAAAAAGTCTTCATCATATTCCATGCCTCCTGGTGCGGCTGGTGCCACCGGATGGACTCCCTGATGAATGTTCCCGAAACCAAGGCATTTTTCGACAATAACTTCGTGATCAAACATCTCGTTGTCCAGGAAGCAAAAAACAAAAAGAATCTCGAGAATCCCGGAGCCGACGAAATGATGAAAAAATACCATGGTGCCGGAACTGGTATTCCCTATTGGCTGATTTTTGATGTAAAAGGCAAATTGCTGGCCGATTCCAGGATGCCGGCAAAGGATAAAAAAACCGGTAAAAAAATCAAGGCGAATGTCGGCTGTCCGGCTAATCCCGATGAAGTGGAATATTTCATCAAATTACTAAAGAAAACAACTCCGCTGAAAGAGGCCGAACTGGCCGTGATTGCAAAGAAGTTTGCCTTGGAGCAAGTTACCCATTAATGATGTGGACCAAAAACGAACTCGACTTTATCCTTCAATTTAAAAAGCCATACGACATCCAGCTTTTTCTGGATTCGGTACCATACAACCCAAACGCGGAGTGCCGGTCACCGCGTCAGGTAATCGCAGAGAAGAAAGCGCACTGTTTTGAGGGTGCGCTTTTTGCTGCGGCGATGTTGCGCGAACTGGGGTTTAAACCACTGATCCTCGATATGTTGACCGAAAATGACGACGATCACGTGATTGCCGTGTTTAAAATCCGTGACCGGTGGGGCGCTCTTGCCAAATCAAATACCACCGCACTTCGCTATCGGGAACCAGTCTATCGATCGATCAGGGAATTGATTATGTCTTATTTCGATTTCTATTTCAATACCCTGGGCGATAAATCATTACGTTCATATTCCAGGCCGGTCAACCTCTCCCGGTTCGATAATAAGAACTGGTCGCAAACCGATTCCGATCTTGAATATATCGGCGACTACCTCACCAGGATCCCGCACTACCCCCTCCTGGATACCGAATCGATCAAACAGCTTCAGCGTACAGACCAAAAGCTGATGGATGCGGTATTCCTCGGAGCCAACGCAGAAGGATTATTTAAGCCGGAGGAATAAGATGACCGGTTTCATTATGCTCCTCGGTTTATCGTCCCTGTTTCTGATATACCTGGCAGTAGAATCGGTTGTTTATAACCGTAGAATAAAGCGGATTCCCCTCCGTATCACCGTTTCAGGAACCCGCGGAAAAACCAGCATCGTCAGAACCCTGGCATCGGTTTTCAGAGCCAATGGAATCAGAGTTCTCGCCAAAACCACCGGCTCCGAGGCTATGTATATCCTCCCGGATGGCTCTTTGGAAAAGATCAGCCGAAAGGGGTTAACCACCATTCTCGAACAAAAACGGCTGATCGCTAAAGCGGTTAAACTTGATGTTGAGTGCATTATTACGGAGATTATGAGCATTCACCCTGATAATCATAGGGTTGAAACGCATAAGCTGATAAAGCCGGGACTCACGATTTTATCCAATTTCCGGGCCGACCATACCGACGTAGTGGGCGAATCACTCCAGGAAATCTCAGAACTGTTTGTCAACGATATCTTTCCGGGATCAAAAATCATTATTCCCGAAGAGGAGCTCAATGAGTACATCAGAAAAGGAATTCAACAGAACAAAGCCGGACTGATCCTTGCAAAAACAGGTATCAGCGATGAACTGAAGCTTCCTGAAAAGGTTCATCAGCAGCAGATCCAAACCAACCTCGATACCATAGTAGCCGCGGCACGATACCAGGGAATCCCGGATGAGAGCATCATCAGAGGGATACTTGATACCAGTCTGGATATCGGGCAGCTTGGAATATTTCGGTTTGAAACTGATTACCGGAAAGTTTGGTTTGTGAATATCTTTGCTGCAAACGATCCGGTTTCAACTTTGCAGATAATCCGGAAAACCAGTGAAATACTGGCACCTGAAATACCCGGGACTCCTGAAATCATTGGCCTCCTCGCCCTACGCTCCGATCGCGGCGAACGCAGTCGGCAATGGCTTAATTATCTGGGATCTGAGGGAAAAGATCTCTTCAGCCGCTTATATGTCAGTGGCATCCATTCCGCTATCTTCGCCAGAAAACTAAACAACTGCGAAAAACTACGCAACAACAATCCGGAAATGATTACCCGTCATATAATCGAATCGACCAATGGTGATGCAATTGTGTTCGGCATCGCCAATATACATGGATTAGGCACTAACCTAGTTGATTACTGGAAAACAAAATGGGCGACCGCTAGCCCATAACAAATTGCATCTAACAAATGACAAATAACAACACACATCGCACAACACATTACGCACAGGCGGGTACCTCTTAACGCTACTCTGAGCCATGCAATACGAACTATTCTTCACTGGTTTACTCCTCTCGCTGCTCTTCATAGCAGTCACCGGATATTACCCCGGCGGGATCATTGTTCCCGGCTATCTGGTTCTTTATGCCGATCAGCCGCTGAGGATTACCGGGACCATTGCGGCCGGACTGCTGGCTTTCCTGATCTATCGCCTGGCCTCGCGATACCTTATTCTTTTTGGCAAAAAAAGATTTGTATTCCTGATATTGATCAGTGCCGTCCTGGCGTTTTCATTCTCGTTCCTCCTTCCGATGATCTTTCCGGTATCCCTCGAACTTAGGATGATCGGATGGGTGATCCCCGGTCTGATCGCTAACAACTTCGACCGGCAAGGCATCCTGGTTACCTTTTCCTCAATGGCCATCGTACTGGCTGTACTCCTGTTTATCAGCAAGATTTATTTTTACTTTTTCTAAACTCAATTAAGCAGGCTCACATGAGAATTGCCGGAAATAAAGAACGTTTCCTGCTGATTAACGGCCTGATCGGTATTGGGCTGATGGTGGCTTTATCTATGCTTTTCAAATCTTCCGGTAACTCAGCCTTTGCTGAATTGCGGATCGCTGCGGAGAATATGAAGCAATCCCTAAAAGTGATTGAAGATTATTGCATTCAGCATCAAATTAATACAGACAATCCGGAAGATCCCCGCCATACGGGGCTGATCGGACCTGAATGGTCGGAACTCACCACCACTGTAGGTGATCCGGAAGCCAAAAGGACCACCATCAATCCCAACTTTGCTGCGCTGATCGCGCATCTGCTTAAGGAAACCGGTGTGAAAAAGGGAGATACGATTGCCATCGGCAGTTCCGCCTCCTTCCCTGCTCTGCTGATAGCCTCATTATCAGCAGCTAAAGCGTTAGAATTGAATCCTGTGGTAATTATCTCTTTCGGTTCGTCCTCCTTTGGAGCCTCCAATCCTGATTTTACCTTTTGGGACCTATATCATCTTTTATTGGATCGTCATATGATTGATTTCAAGCCGGTTGCTGCATCGATTGGAGGAGAGGATGATACCGGATTGGAATTTGACCGGAACATTTCCGATAGGTTCCGGCGGAGTCTTGAGGAAGCCGGGATTCCATTGATTACAGAAAAAGATCTGCAGATAAACCGGTCGATACGCGAGAAATTCTATTTCGCCGGAAACCCGCATAGGATCAAGGCATTCATCAACTCAGGCGGTGGATTTGCCAACCTCGGCAGCAGCCAGGCTGTACTGAATATCAAGCCCGGACTGGTGCGGAAAGTTCAGATACCGGAACCGGAGAAGCAGGGCATGATCCATACCATGCTGCTGAAAAAAATTCCGGTGATCCATCTGCTATTTATCAAAGGATTGGCGCAGAAATACAACCTCCCCTGGGATCCGGCCTCGCAGCCCCAAATTACTCAACATTCGATTCAGTTTAACGGCAGGCAGGATCCTGCAATTTTAATATTCAGCCTGATTGGGCTCCTATGGTTTATCCTTGTTCTAATGTGGTACCGTATGCTATATAACAGCCACTAAAGAGCCATCTGAAGTGTAAGTTTAATATCTTTGAGTCAACGGAGAATATAAAATCATATCTACCTGATCTGTAAATATCTAAAAAACAATATGAAAACTTTAATCATGAAAAGAGTACCCCGGTTACTCATCCTGGTCTTTTTGAGTTCGCTGTTCTCCTTTGCAGCCAACCAGGCAGTTGCGCAAACGGCCAGTGAACCTGTTTTGTTAACCTCTTGCGGTCAGAGCCCGGGACCGGTCAGGCTGAAAATCTTCCTTCAAAAACTGAATGTCAATTTCGATTACAACCTGCAGGCCAAGGCTGACGACCTGATTTCCAAGAAGAAAGAGGGCAAACCTTACAAGTCGATCATCATTGTTACCGGTGCCAGTTTAAAAGGGATGGGTGCTGCCGGCGTATCCATGGATGATGAACTTGCCCGTACCAAAGCTTTGATAGCCGAAGCCAAGAAACAGGGTATCAAGGTTATTGGTTCGCATATCGAAGGCATGGCCCGCCGGTCGCAGGGAGCTTCGGCAGGTGATAATTCCGATGAGATGTCGATTGATGCCGTTTGCACGGTTTGCGATTTTATGATCGTCAAGAAAGAGGGTGATTCTGATGGCCGGTTCACCACGATATCCAAAGGGAAAAATATTCCGCTCATCCTGTTTGAGATGAACACGGAAATCAATGATGTCCTGAAGAAAGTATACAATAAATAAGGGCTACCAACGTGGACATGTACACTTCTGCGGCGATTATCCTGGGTGTAATGGTGCTTTGCTACTTCATCGCGCTCTGGGTTAAGCTATCCACTGAACTGGCAATGCTGGTCGCCGCCCTGGCCGGCGCTGTTGCTGCCGGTCACTGGTTTCCGGCCCGGCATGTGGCCGAAGGTGCCATTACTTATCTGGATATCAACCTTATATTCATTTGCGCCACGCTGTTTATGAATATACTGAAAGAGTCGGGCGGTGTGGCATTTGTGGTGCGATCCATCATCAAAACCTTCCACAACAACCGGGCGCTGTTGCTGATCCTTCTAACCGTGCTCCTCCTGGTACCCGGTGCCCTCACCGGTGCCGGAAGCGTAACCGTTCTGATCACCGGAGGGATGGTGGCTGTTGTCCTTAATTACATGGGGATATCCAAAATCAAGACGGCTGCAATCATCTTTCTGATAGCCGGACTCAGCGCGGCTGCTCCGCCCGTGAGTTTATGGGCCATGATGACTGCTGCCGGGGTAAATATGCCCTATGTCGGTTTCTTCTGGCCCCTCCTGATTCCCTGTGTGATAGGGGCGCTGTTCACCATCTTCTTCCTGGGATGGAAAGGCACGAAGATCGATGTGGAAAAAGCATTTGAAGAATTGCCGGTTCCTCCCGAAAAGATGAACTGGACCAGGATCGTCATTCCTTTCGTCATCTTCTTCGGACTGATGTTCATGGGCCGTAAATGGCCGCATGATACCCCTGTCGTCGGGTTGCCTCTGATGTTCCTGTTTGCCGCCCTGGCTTCATATCTGCTATCGCCTAAGAAACTCGATTTTTTCAGGATCTCAGCCGATACCATCAAGCAATTGCTGCCGTTGATCGGTACTCTCACCTGTGTCGGGATATTGGTCCAGATCATGACTCTCACAGGGGTACGCGGACTGCTCGCGATAACCTTTATCACCCTTCCCGCTTACCTGGTGATCGGTAGCCTCTTCTTTTTCCTGCCAATAACCGAATCGGTCCTGATGTACGGATCGGCTGCGGTTTTTGGTGTTCCCCTGGTTTTATTGTTTAACTCGATGGGACTGAACCCTATCGTTGCCCTGGCCGGAATGAGTGTCATCTGGCCTTTGGGTGATGCACTGCCGCCAACGGCAATCATCGGACGGCTCACTGTGGACGTGGCCGGAGCGAAGGACAGCTATGGCAAGTTCCTGAAACAATGCATTGTCCCGGCAATTGTCATCATGATATTGGGTACCCTTATGGTCCTCTACAGCAAGCAACTGGGATTTTTAACTGGAATATAATTCATCGATATGAACGCGATTTTCACTCCAATCATAACGACTCTCTATTACGCACTTATTGCCTTTATCGTGGTTCTGATCATTTACAATATGATTAAAACCAGGGACTGGAAAAAAGAGATCGTATATGTTATTATCCTGATTCCTTTTCTGTTACGCCTATTCATGCTCAAATAGATGGTACCCATGAACAGAAAAGATGTCATACGTAAAAGCCTGATCGGGTTGGCTGGAATGGTTGTTTTGGTTGTTGCCGGGATCCGGTTTTATCAGCACCGTCATTATAAAGAGCAGGTAGTCATTGGCGACCAGGTAAAAGTTAAAAAGCTCGGCGACTATTTCGACGGTGTTAAGGGGACCTTCAACGACTGCAACATCTATATCATTGAAGGAACTGAGCCAGGGGCCACTATGATGGTGCTCGGCGGCTCACATCCCGAAGAGCCTGCCGGCAGGTTAACGGCCCTGATCATGGTTGAAAATGCCCGTATAACGAAGGGCCGGCTGATCGTTGTTCTATCGGCCAACCGCAGCGCCACCAGCGTTACCCGTCCAAGCGCCGCCTATCCTCAGCTTTTTACGATCCCTACAGCCTGGGGTGGACAGCAATTCCGGATGGGCGACCGGTGGTCGAATCCACTTGACCAATGGCCTGATCCTGAGGTATATATCCACTACCCTAGTAGACAGAACCTTGCATACATGGATATCCGGAATCTGAACCGTGCCTGGCCCGGAAGAGCCAATGGCACACTTACAGAGAAAACGACCTTCGCCTTCATGAACCTGATCAGACAGGAAAAGGTTGATGTGGTGATCGATCTGCATGAAGCCGAATTGCAGTATCCGGTAATAAACACCATCGTAACGCACGAAAAAGGACAGGATCTGGCAACCATGGCATCCATGACCTTAACTGATTTCGAGGGATTTTCGATCGGCACAGAGTTCTCTCCCAAAAACCTTCATGGGTTGTCGCACCGCGAGATTGGTGACTATTCTGATGCCATTTCCCTGCTCTTGGAAGCACCTGAGCCATTTCTCGATGCCACGCGCGGGATCACCGGCACCGAACAGCTCCTTGAGGGGAAAGATGCCTTTGTGGTAAAAGCCGGCAAGCATGGCCTTCTCTATGCCCCTATCGATGATAAAGGCTGGCCGATTGCCACCCGTGTAGGCCGGCACACCTCAACTGTGCTCCAGATCATGCAAAGCTGGAACGAATTCCATCCGGAAAAAGAGCTGGTCTGTGAAGGCGTACCTAAGTACGCTGAGCTCATAGCAAAAGGTGTTGGATACTTTCTGAAAGACCCGGCAGCAGTATCGGTTAGTAAAGTGATCTTTGAATAAAATTCGACTTACCTCCCCGACAACTGACAACCGACAACAAATAACTTCTCTAAATATGAAAACAAAACTCTTCTCAAAGTACGGTCTCCTGCTGATCGTCAATTTGCTCCTAACGCAGTTCACCTTTGCGCAGTTTATTCCGGTAAGCGAAGAAGATGCATCCTGTACCAGTATAATGGTCGGGAAAAAGGCCACCACCGATGGCTCAGTGATCACCTGTCACAGTTGCGACGGCAATTACCGCACCTGGCTGAACATTGTTCCGCACAGGAAATATGATGTGGGCGCCACGCGGAAGGTCTATTGGGGGCTGATGCACAATGAGTTCCTGAACGATAAGCGCAACGTTACCGAAAAGGGTGAAATCCCTCAGGTTGCCGAAACCTATTCCTATCTGAATACCTGCTATCCTTCGCTGAATGAGAAGCAGCTGGCCATGGGTGAAACCACCTTTGGAGGGAAGGGCAGCATGGAAAACGACGATGGGCTCTTCCTGATTGAGGAATTACAGGCCATTGCCATGGAACGGTGCACCAACGCCCGTGATGCCATCAAGCTGATGGGCGATCTGGCTACCCAATACGGATATGGTGATTCCGGCGAATGTCTGACCGTAGCCGACAAAAATGAAGTTTGGCACTTTGAGATCATGGGTGCCGGCGTTGAAAAAATAGGTGCCGTTTGGGCCGCCGTACGGATACCCGATGACCACGTGGGTGTTTCCGCCAATATCTGCCGGATCAGCACATTAGATCTTTCGAAACCGGATTATTATATGGCTTCGGAGAACGTGATCTCTCTGGCTGAAGAGATGGGATTTTATGATAAGAAAAGCGGCGAGCCTTTCAAATTCTGGAAAGCTTACGGCGGGCGCAAGCCTTTCTCCACCCGTGAATTCTATATCCTGAGCACTATGGCACCCTCGCTGAATCTGACTCCTGATATGGACGAATTGCCGTTTTCAGTTAAAGCCGAGAAAAAAGTGAGTGTTCGCGACGTGATGGCTTATTACCGTAACACATACGAAGGAACTGACCTGGATGCGACCAAAAACCTGCTGGTTGCAAAAAGTAATTTCGGTCGCCGGGGTGCCGAGGTCCAACCCGAAACAACGCCGGAGCAGGTTAAAAGCGCATTGGCCAGTCCGTTTATGAGCGGTGACCTCAGAACCCTCGTTAATACCCTGAAACCGGGCATTATTGAAAGTCAGAGGACAATTGCCATCAGCGGCTGCTCCTATTCAAACGTGATTCAGTGCCGCGATTGGCTGCCGGATGATATCGGCGGAGTAGCCTGGTTCTCGTTCGACAACCCGGCATGCAGTCCAAGGATCCCGATCTATGCCGGAACGCTCAGTCTGCCTGAAAGTTTCGAGATCTGCGGTCAGAAAAAATTCCGCACTGATGCCGCCATCTGGAATTTCAGGGAAACCAACCGGCTGGCAGAACTGAAATGGGAACGTACCCGCGGAATCGTTGATGAAGCCGTTAAAACATTTGAAGATAAGGCGTTTATCGAACTTCCTTTGATGGATAAGATGGCCGTTGAACTAATGAAGGCCGATAAGGGAAAAGAACCTGAAATGGATCAGCGCGGCAATCCTAAACCACCGAAATATCGCGAGTTTATGACCCAGTACACCAACGATTTTGCCCGCGCCACTATGAATAAATGGGTCGAATTGAAGGGGCAGTTGTGGACGATGTACGCACGGGGGTTCTAACGAAGCAGTGGTAGTGGCGATCCGCGGTCGCCCGTTACGGACATTAATACGTTGTCGGTTATCGGTTGTCGGTTGTCGTTAATGCGGAACTCCGTGTAGCGTCAAGGGGTCCCCGCCTTCGCGGGGATGACAGAACAACGCCTTCGCGGGGATGACAGAACAACGCCTTCGCGGGGATGACAGTGCTCCGATTTTGAGTTTTGGAGTTTGGGGTTTGGAGTTTATTTGTGATTTGTTATTTGATATCCGTAGGGGCGACCCTTGCGGTAGCCCGTAAATAAGTTAATGATTAAAAGGTTAGAGGTTATGAAAAGAAGCAGAAAATTCAGCTTGTTGGTGTTTTCATTCAGTTTTCTGTTGTTCTTCGGTAGTTCTGCCATTCAAAATGGATTCACCGCCAGCGGTCAGGAGATTACGGAATATGATAACTGCACCAGTATTATCGTAGGCAAAAAAGCATCAGTGGATGGTTCAACGATGACGTCGCATTCGTGTGATAGCGGTTCCGACCGGACCTGGATCAACCTGGTTCCGCATCAGAAACACCCGGCAGGATCGATGAGTCCGGTTTACCTGGAGCCGAAGGCAACCAAAGGTCCGAATGATCCGGACCAGGTTGAGACCGGTACCATTCCGCAGGTTTCTGAAACCTATGCCTATATCAATACCGCCTATCCGGTAATGAATGAATATCAGCTGGCTATCGGGGAAACTACCTTCGGCGGCAAGAACGAACTGCAATCCGACAATGGGATCCTCGATTGCCCCGAGCTTTACCGGCTGGCACTGGAGCGGGCTAAAACATCCCGTGATGCTATCAGGATCATTGATCAGTTGACTAAAGAATTCGGCTATAACGATGCAGGCGAGTGCTTTACTTTTGCCGATCCGCAGGAGACCTGGCATTTTGAGATTCTGGGCCCCGGAAAAGGGAAAAAGGGAGCCGTTTGGGCAGCGGTCAGAATCCCGGATGATGAAGTCGGGGTTTCGGCCAACGCCAGTCGCATCCGTACGATCAACCTGAAAGATCCGGACAACTACATGGCCTCCGATAATGTGTATTCATTGGCTCAGGAGCTTGGATTCTGGGATCCGAAAAGCGATAAACCTTTTGAGTTTTGTTATGCCTATGCCAGCCGCACCAGCATGGCTTGCCGCAGGCGTGAATGGAGGGTACTGAGTATGGTTGCCCCATCGCTCAAGCTCGATCCGAATAGCGAGAACTTTCCGATGTCGGTGAAATCGGAGAAGAAACTTTCGGTTCAGGATATGCTTGAAATGTTCCGGAATTATTATCAGGATACCCCGTTCGACATGACCGGCAGCCTGACCATGATCGACCGGAACGGCAAGGTGGTGAAAAGTCCTGTAGCCAACCCCTTTATGAGCAGTGATCTCCGCAATCTGCTGAAAGTGCCTGCGGAACGTACTATCTGCTGTCCGCGTGCCACCTACCTTCAGATCACCCAATCGCGCAGCTGGCTCCCCGATCCGATCGGCGGAGTTGTTTGGCTGGGCTATGACAATCCCGCCACAACACCGCACACTCCCTTCTATTGCGGAATCACGGCCATGCCCGATTCGTATATGGTCGACGGCCGGAGGCAATTCAACCGCGAAAGTGCCTGGTGGGCATTCCGTCAGGTCAGTCAATTGTGCATGCTACGGTATCAGCCTATGAGCAAGGACGTTGAGGTAGTCTGGAAAGAAATCGAGGATAAAGCATTTGCCAATCAGAAAACATTTGAGGAAGAGATGATTAATCTGTATAAAACCGATCCTGTAAAAGTGAAGGAATTGCTTACGAAATATTCAGTGGAAGTGGCCAACTCTTCGGTTGTCCGATACTGGAAACTGGCCGATGAGCTCTGGGGTAAGTATACCAACAGTTTTTAATCCGTTAAGAAGTATGGTCTGGAAATGATGATGTGGGGCAGATTCCAGCAAATTTGTTAAATTTGCTCATCAAAGCTCGCTAGTATGACCGGTTTAAGTTACATACCATTATTAATCGAGAAACTCAAATCGACACAACCCGAAAAGATCATTCTTTTTGGTTCTTACGCCTATGGGGAGCCTACTGTCAACAGCGATCTGGATATTCTGGTTGTAACAGGCGATAACATTATCCCTTCAAGTTATTTCGAAAAGAGTAAAATTTACCTTAGAATATCACGGTCTATCTCTGAAATCAAGAAGGATTTTCCTGTTGATTTAATTGTACATACAAAAGCCATGCATCAGAAATTTATTGAGACTAACAGCCTGTTTGCCCGTGAACTTTTGACAAAAGGGATAGTGCTTTATGAAAAAAATAGCTAGCGACTGGTTAACCAGTGCCGAAAGTGATCTTCTCCTGATTCATGAAATAATCTCACAGGAGAACCTGACTCATTTGTCGGCTTTTCACGCCCAACAAGCAATTGAGAAATCATTCAAGACTATTATCGAAGAATTTGATCTGGGCTTCATAAAAACCCATTCCTTGGAAACCCTTTATAATAAGGTAAAAGATAAAATTCCGGTAACGATAAATTCGGATCTGCTTATCCTCCTGGACCAGCTATATATCGATGCAAGATACCCCGGGGAAATGGGCTTATTGCCCGATGGCAAACCCTCCATATCAGAAGCCAAAGAGTTTTACAATTTAGGAAAACAGGTATTTGAAGCTGCAACATCTGCCTGCAAATAATCTTCCTCACTCCCCTAACTTCCTCACATCCTCACGACGCTCCCCCAACCGCCACTCCTGGTTATCGCCGATCCCTTCATTTGATTCCAGGTGGATATCATCCACCAATGTGAAATATTTTCGGTCATGGCTGAATATTTTTACATATTTCAATATTTTCAATCGCTATCGAAAATTTCACTTCAAGCCTTGCGCCATAATAAATCCTTGCAAAGTTCGTGTTCCAACCTCTGGCATGAAACAGTCAAGAAAATTCGAAGAGGTAAAACTAAGTCTATTACCAATGAAAAGAAAAATTGCATTAGCGTTGATGGTTTGTTTGGTAATTATGGTCGGATAAAGTTCCTTTTTATCAAAAACCGATTTAAATGGGTCGAGTTCAAATGTACCAGCAAGTACTCAGATAATTCTGACATATAACGGAGTTCTCAAATGACTCCCGAAAGGTTCTATAACAGGCTGATGTTGGGATTGGATCGTTCGGACTCAATTCAGGTAAGGGTATTGGGTGATATTGAGGTTGAAATGACATTGTCGGCAATAACTTTCGGCGATTTCGTCTATCGTTCCAATTGGGATGGGATGGCTGATTATCCTTTTTCAAACATTCAGGATGCTATTGGAGTGTTCACCACCAAATCCAAAGGCAAACTATCCGGTTTATATTTAGACAGAGAATCTATGGATTCGCTCAGTTATGGTCAAAAATGGAAACATTTGAAATTCGTTCATTGGAATTAATTCATTGAATATGTGTCATCTACCCACGGCATAAATGTCGTGGCAACTGATAAAGTCCCTCGGCAATGGCTCTTCACAAAGGGTCATTTCTTCCGCGTCGCCTTGAAATTCCCGTTTGGCTGCTGGAAGGTAACGTCTGTAACCTCTCCTTTATCATTAACCGCAAACTTCACATAATACCCACTGACGATCTTGAGGGCAAACCGGTCTTTCTCAATTGGCGACAACTCATATTCAGGCTGACCCGGAACGAACAGATACAGGGTTTTTTCTCCTTTCAGATAGAACTTGGCAACCACCCCTGCCATTTCATACTCGCCCACATACTTCGACAGATCATCCTTTTTCACCTCTATTTCTTTAGCCACCCGTGCAAACTCCAAAGGTTTAATAGAGGGTTCGAGCTGGACAGAGGCACTTTCGATATCGCCGCTTACGTTCATTTTGAATTGAACCTTTAGAGGTTCCTGATTAACCGTATCAAGCTTCTCTTTTTTATCCATCAACCAAGCATCGAATACATCGTAATGGAAGTGATTAAGCCATAATGATTTATCTTTCAACTGGATAAAAGCAGAATCGTTTTTTACCACCACCGTGAAACTTCCATATCCCTTGTTCGCATAAACGCCTTCATAATCCTTGATGGGATGACTCATCGGAGCATTGGGCTTCCGGTTGGAGGTGGAACTCTTTTTAGCGTCATCCATCGCTTTCTTAGCCTTATCAACCTTCTTTCTGTTAATGCTGCTCCAGCCGACATACTTCTCCTTCAGCAATCTATCTGATATATAGTTTCGTACAATCCCGGGTACCGCTGAGCCATTTTGATTGCTCAGAACGATGATCCCGATGCTGTCGCTGGGGAAAAAGCAGGTGCTGGCGCTGAACCCATCGATATTACCGCCATGTTCAACACGGTAATGTCCCCGATAGGAGCACATCATCCAGCCAAAGCCGTAGTTACTGAACTGCACATCAGGTATTTCTGAATCCGGCAATCCGCCGGCAACAATCATCTGTCCGGAAATGGCTTCATTCAGATATCCGGTGGGAATTATCTCTTTGCCATCTGCCTTACCACCATTGATCCAGGCCATGACCCACTTTGACATATCCATAACGGTGCTGTTGATGCTCCCGGCCGGTCCCATGGCATTGATATCATAATAATCCATCTTCTTAACCAGACTATCTTTTCGCACCTCATATCCGAATGCGCCATCTGCATTCTTAGCCAGATCTTTCACCGAGAAATTGGAATTGGTCATGCCCAGCGGGGTGAAGATCCTTTCCTTCACATTTTCTTCCCAGCTTTTTCCGGTCAGTTTTTCAGCCACCATGCCTTGCAGGAAGAACATGTAATTATTGTACTGCCACTTTCCCCGCAGTCCTGCTGACGGTTCCATGAATGGAATCCTTTGCATGATGCTATCACGGGATGCAGTGGTGAACAGGTACCAGCTATAATCATGTCGCGGCAATCCGGTGCGGTGGCACATCATGTCGCGCAAGGTTACCTTGTCGTTCAGTTCGTCGTTAAAAAACTTAAGCTCAGGAAGATAATCCCTTACCGGCTTATCATATTCCACTTTGCCCTCTTTGTTTAGCATCCCGATTAGGGTAGCGGTAAAGGCTTTGGTACAGCTGCCGATAGCAAACTGGGTATTGGGCGTTACCGGAAGCTTGTTTTCGAGATCGCGGTAGCCGTATCCCTTCGACCAGATCACCTTGTTTTTCTCAACTACTGCGACTGCAAACCCGGCGGCTTTCCACTCTTTCAGCACACGGGTAAAGGTGGTGTCCAGTCCGGTAAAGCGATTGTCGGGTTGGTTGGCACTCTTTTTAGATGATTGGGCTAGTGACGATAAGCTGACCATCACCAGCAACAGGCATATCCCTTTTTTCATTGGTTTGATTATTGGGTTTAATTATGGTTTGGCTGACTTTTGCCTCGTGCCAGCGAAGCCCAGATGCCCACGAGACTTAACAGGATAAAAATAGCGAACGTGATGGAAACCGAATGCAGAAAAGCCGGTTCATTCAACTGAGATATCCGTTCCTTCCCGATGAAAATATGAATTACCATGGTGGCGATGCCCATGCTTACCATCTGGCCGGTCATGCGCATGGTGGCGATGGTTGCCGAGGCGGTGCCGAGGAATCTCTTTTCCACTGAACTCATTACGGCATTGGTATTGGGAGAGGAGAACAATCCAAATCCAATGCCAAGTAAAACCAAGCTGAATATCAGGTAAGAATTGGAAGTATGATCGTTTAAAGGTAAAAGGAGGGCCAGGCCAATAGCTATAATCCCCATTCCCAGAGAGGATAGGATCCGGGGTTGATATTTATCCGAAAGTTTACCGGAAAAAGAAGCAACCAGTGCCATCATAATCGGCTGTGCAATGAGAAGAAAACCGGCATCGCGTGGCGATAATCCTTTGATATACTGCAGATAAAGACTCAGCACGAAGGTAACGGCAAATGTGGTGGCATAGTTAATCAGGGCAGCCAGATTCGATAAGGCAAAATGCCTGTTCCCGAAAAAGAGCTGCATGTTGAATACCGGAAAAGCGGATTTAAGTTCAACCCTCCCAAACAAAAGAAGTCCGGCTATACCTATTCCTGCTAGCAGGAAAGCCAGCGGATCCGGGAGTTTTGAGAATCCATACATAAAGGCCGACATGGCAATGATATAGATAATCGATCCTTTGTAATCAAATTTCTCACTTTTCGCCTCGGCCCAATCGGTTTTAATCACCAGCCGGGCAGCCAGGGCAACGAACAGTCCGAATGGAATCGTGATATAAAAAATGCTTTGCCAGCCGAAAGTCTGAGTCAGGATTCCGCCCATCACCGGTGCGGCAGATAAACCCAGATAAACAGCAGTAACGTTAATACCAATGGCTTTACCTCTTTGGTTTGGCGGGAAAACCGCGGTGATAATGGCCATATTGGTACCGAACATCATGGCGCTGCCGATTCCCTGCAAAACCCTGAAAATGATCAGCATGGTGGAATCCACAGCTAATGCGCAGAGCAGTGAGGCTGTGGCAACAATGATGTTCCCGAGAATGAAAACCTTAACCCGGCCGATCATGTCGGCCAGCTTACCCAACGGTACCAGGAAAACGGCCGATGCGAGGAGGTATGACATAGCCACCCAACTCATGGTGACCGCATTCATTCCCAGGTCGGCGCTGATCCTTGGAAGCGCAATATTCACTGAAGCTCCCAGAAACGGGGAGATGAATGAACTGATCATTATGAGCGCCAGAATGAGATTCTTTTTCGGCTGCGATTCTTTGTGGTCCATATTAATCGGAATTGAAAAACAATCTTATCATAGAACTGTTTAAGTTTGCACCGCTAAAAATAGGCTTTTAGATTCAATGAGAACAATAATTGAAGCACATGGGTTAACCAAGGTTTACCCCGGGGGAATTGTGGCCGTCAACAATGTGAGTTTCTCCGTGAATGAAGGGGAGATTTTCGGATTTCTGGGTCCCAACGGGGCCGGCAAGTCCACAACCATCGCCATGCTCACCACCCTGATCAGTCCGACTAAAGGTATGGCTACCATAAATGGCATTGATATCACCAGACATGCCTACCAGGCCCGTTTAGAACTTGGTTTTGTTTCGCAGGATCTGGCTGTGGAAGATGCGCTTACGGGATATGACAACCTGAGGTTGCAGGCAGGGTTTTACCATATTCCGCGTGCAGAAGCCCAGATCAGGATTGCCGAAGTGCTGAAAATGGTTGATCTCACCGCCCGGGCCAAAGACAAGGCCGAGACCTATTCAGGCGGGATGCGGAAACGGCTCGATATCGCCTGCGGTTTGATTCACCGTCCGAGAATTTTGTTTCTGGATGAACCGACGCTCGGATTAGATATCCAGACCCGCCGGGAGATCTGGAAGTATATCAATACGCTTCGTGAAGAGATCAAAATGACCATCTTTCTTACTACGCATTATATGGATGAGGCAGATTCACTGTGCGACCGTGTTGCCATTATCGACAGGGGAATCATAAAAACACTCGATACGCCGACCGCCCTGAAGGAGGCACTGAAGAATGAGATCGAACAGCCCACGCTGGACGATGTGTTCCTGCATCATACAGGCAAAGAGATGAGGGAAGATGTCAGCACCAAGGAAGCAGCATTTAAGTCACGCATGATTATGAGGAGGGCCAGAGGATGAATATAACATTATTATTATCTGATATTTACTGGGTTTTCTGGCGCGAAATCAAGAAGTTTGCCCAACAGAAAGCGCGTCTGCTGATGGTGGTGGTTCAGCCACTTGTTTGGCTGGTACTGATGGGTAATGCCATGTCGGGCCTCACCCGGAATCCGGCAGCGGCGCAAATGCTGGGAACAGGCAATTATCTTGATTTTATGACTCCGGGCATTATGATCATGACAGCGCTGTTTGGCGGCGTGTTCGGGGGAATCACCATTGTTTGGGACAGGCGGACCGGCTATCTCAATAAAATGCTTGCCGCACCGATTTACCGCGCTGCAATCCCGCTGGGAAAACTTATGTCCATCGGCTTGCAAACCATGCTCCAGGCCCTGATCATCGTGATCATTGCATTGTTTCTTGGAGTTCATTTCAAGACTGGCTTTTTTGGAGTTGTCGCCTTGCTGGTGATCTCAGGAATTTTTGGGATCATCATGGGCGGAATCTCCCTATCGCTGTCCTCGAGGATCAAATCGATGGAAACATTAATGGCTGTATCAAACTTCCTGACCATGCCCCTGATGTTTACCAGTAATGCAATGTTCCCGACCAATGCGATGCCTGTCTGGCTTAAAGATATCGCACTTGCCAATCCGGTCTCTTATGCCGTACATGCCATGCGCACCATCTCAACCCAGGGCTGGATCTGGACCGATATCTGGCCGGCGCTGATTGCACTATCGGGAATAATGTTGTTGATTGTGGCACTGGCTATCAGGCTGTTTTCGAGGTCGGTGAACTGAAATAAAATATCCCCCGGCCAGGCAACACTGCCCGAACGGGGGAAATTCCGTTACAACTCTTTCAGGCGTTACCTCATGAGGGTTATACCAATTTTCCCTCCTGAAAAAGATCCTCCGCCAACCTCAGCATTCACCCACATTTTGTCGTTGATTTTGTACCGTCCGCCGATCTGGAAATGAAAATCAACATGCAGGGGGTTAGCCCAATAATCTCCCAGGAAGAAAAAAGGACCCGCACTGACTCCTGCATAGGCATCCAAATTCTCCGGAAGTTGTAAGATCTTGTTGAAATGATAGTTAGCATTCACCGTACCGCCAAAACCGGAATGATGCAACCCTAAGCGGAAAGATGCTTCCAGGCCAAGAGTGATGTCCGGATTAATCCAGTAATCAGCACCTATATACACCGGAAACGCCGAATAGTAACCATAAGAAAGACCAACTCCTGCATTGAACTGCATCTTGCTTTGGTCAATAGTAGACTGCCCAAATGATAAGGCGACAATAGATAATGCACAAATTGTCAGAGCAAATTTCTTCATAATTAATAAATTTAGATTTCCTACTCATCTGGCTTTTCGGTTTCGCCCCGTTTGATCAGTGGTTACTGGCCTCCACATATGCAATATTAAAGATAACAACATTAATATCTATTTGAACCTTGAAACAAAAATTCCGTAAGATTTCATATTGATCCTGCTCTTATCAATCAGGCAGCCGGAAGGTTCAGAAAGAATAACCCGGGCCGCATTTAGCTGTGTATTATCCTGGATCAGAACCTTTTGCGGATTACCGGTGAGGTTTATCACCACCAGTATTTCCTCTTCATCCAATTTACGCACAAACGACACGACTCCGGGATTATCGTTCGGAATAACACGGAGTTCACCGCCAATGATGGCCGGATGGTGCTTCCGTATGGTTATCAGCCTTTTATAGAAATTCCACAACGAATTCTTATCGGATTTCTCCTCCTCCAGCGAGATGCCGTCGCCGGATTTCCCGTTCCGGCTGGTCCACCATGGACCGCTATCCTTGTACCAGTGGGCCATTCCCGGCCCCTCAGTACTTCGGCACCATTCAAAAGCTTCCCGGCGTGGGATATCGTTACCATCGGATTTGCCTTCATACTTAACCCCTTTCATTCCGAGCTCCTGTCCATAATAGATCAGCGGGATCCCTTTTAACAGGATATTGAATGCCGCTCCGATCTTTTCTTTGGGAAGGCTTCCATTCATCCGGGAAGCAAAGCGGTCGAGATCGTGGTTCTCGATAAAAATGAGCTGGTCCTTGCTGCCGGGAGTGAGCCGGTTTGTTGAGTCTATCTTATTAATAATCTGATCTTTTTCCAAAGTACTGATGGCCATGGCATTCTGAAAGGCAAACAGGTAATCGAGATCAGCCTTTTCGAAAACCTCGTTTCCATAATCAGCCCAATTGGCCTGTTCACCGATAATCCGGATGGTGGGGTTTACCGATCGAAGTTCATCAAACAAAGGTCTCCAGAACCCGCTATATAGGTTGGTCAGTTTGCCGGCATTGTCCAGATCGTCCATGATATGATCGATCCGGAAACCATCGACACCATCATCGAACCGGCCGTCTTTATTGGGGTCAAGGAAATACCGGTAGAGCTGGTGGAAATAATCCCTCACCTCCGGATGATATAAGTTGGCCATATTCAGGGCCCTGGAATCCCCATTATAGGATAGCAGCTTACCCCAGGGTGTTCCTTTAATCTGGTAATCAGGGTGATTGGCAAACCATTCGGAGCCCTCCGTCACATACTGCGTCTCCATATCGAGGTAAAATTTCATGCCCCGCTTATGCACCTCTCGGATCAACGCGATCAGGTCGTCCATCGTGCCATATTCCGGATCAATCTTCTGATAATCAATGGCAAAGTAATTGTGGTAAAAATCCGAATAATAGAGCGGAAGGGTCAGGATTGAGGTCACGCCCAGTTCCTGCAGATAATCGAGCTTCTGCCGGAGTCCATTCAGATCCCCGGTGCGATCACCATTGCTGTCGTAAAAACTGCGCGGTAAAACATAATAAACCACTTCATTATCAGGCACTCCGTTATAAAAAACCAGATCCTTCTGAACATACTTCTCCTTAGCTTGCGGGAAGGTGAATTCATGTTCAATCACTTTTCCTGATTTAATCAGGCGGATTTTACCCGGTGTTCCGCTTAATCCCTCAACTTTCACTACATACTTTTTCTCGATCAGTTCATCGCTGATAATCTTCAGTCCGGTGGAGGAATCGCCCGGTGCAGGGTGATGAACCAGCGGTAGAACGGAAATGCCGCCACTCCCCAGGATCTCGATATGGCTGCTCTCAACCGCGGTTATTTTCAACTCGATTCCGGCAGGGGTTCGTGTAAAAGCTACCGGCTGCCCGTCAACAAGGACCTTATCTACTTCGGTACCTGCGGCGAGAGGAACGTTAAGGTTAACGTGAGGGCGTGAGGACGTGAGGGCGTCAGGAGGTGAGGACGTGAGGGCGTTAAGGAAGTAAAGATCGGTGGTTTGGGGGCTTCTGAGCATTTTTAGGTTAAAATGGTTTTCACCTAACCTGATATTTTCAACGGTTACGGAATCCCAGTCTAACGGGAAACGCAGGGAGAGGCCAAGGGTGTTGTTCATGGCATCCGGATCTAATCCTAACATCCCTTCAATAGCGGGCTGGAGCACCATGGTTTCGCTCCATGCCTGGTGGCGGCAGACCCCAAAATATTTGTACTGCGTTCCGTGGAGCACCTCCTCAATATAACCGAGAGACCAGTATTTATATACCAGCAGGTTGCTCATCATTTTGGAAAATCCCTGTGCGGAGTTGCCGGCAGCATAATCACCCAGGGCTGCCCAGCCGGTGAACAGCGGCCACACACTGCCGGTGTGGTATCCGCCGGGAGCGAAAAACTTTGCCTTTTCACTCACGATCCGCGTACCCCAGTCGGTTGTGAAATTGCATGAAGCAATCTGCTCCACAACACTTCTCGCCTTTTTAAAATCCTTAATCTGTCCCCAGTACACCGGTATGGCAGTCATTACTGATGGCTCGGCAATGTAGGTGCCATCTTTGAAAAGACCGTGATTGAAGAACTTCGTTTCCTGATTCCAGAAACCGGTATTGAGTTTATCCAGAACGATTGCGGACTCTTTATCATATTTGCCGGCCAGATCCTGAAGACCAATATTTTTGGCCATATAGGCGGCCTGCTTCAAAGCCTCGGCCCAGCAGGAAACCAAATACTGGGTAGTGTGTGTTCCATACAGATCGCCGCCCTCTTCCCATCCGTGACCCTGCTGAGTATTCTCAATCAGATGATCGCCATCGGTATCGGTGGAATAACAAAAATCGATCGCTTTTTTGATCGCCGGCCACTCTTTCCTGATCAACGCGGTATCGCCTGAGTGATGTAAGTATTTGCCGGCTAATGCGATATACAACGGAGTGGCATCGGCTGCATCGTAATGGGCGATTCCCGAAGTGGTCAACTCATGATAGATCTTCCCGGATATATCCTGATATCTCGAGAATAGTTCCAGCACCGTTTTCACCCGGTCGAAATCACCATAATCCAGTACGGCAAAACTGCTCCACACGGCATCGCGACCGAAATACCAGGCGTAGCCCGGACGCCCGTTGACCTTATGGCCACCCTTCCAGCCATAGTCAGTTGTAGCATAACCGGCAACGAGTGAACGCCCCACCCCGGGGGTATTCACGATAAACCGGTCGGTACCAACCACGGCCCATTTGTAGCCGGTATTGAAATCAGCATCCGGTGTGGTGATACTGAGTTTCCCGTTGAAAAGCGATTTCGAATTCCCGACGGACGCCAGATAAACAGCCTTCGGATCGAGCATCGCCCGGCGATAGGCGCTGATTGCCTCCGTTAAACCCGTGGCCGATGTGGCCAGAACCACATCCAAAGATCCGGCCCCATTTAATGCCGCAGTCATTCCGGCGCCCATAATCAAACCCTCTCCTGCCGAGGCTTTCTGATCTTTTACGGTTCTGTTCATCCCGATAACCGATACAAAATCTCCTGCCTTGTTTTGGATAATCCAGCCATTCAGACCTTTATCCCAGCCATATTTAATCGCTCCGGTAACCTTTTCTGAATAGGGCCACATAAACCGAAGGTTACTTTTGAAGGTTATATTGATCTCAACCGGTTCACCGCCAGTATATTCATAGTGAATCACAGCGGTGCCATCGGTCGGGTGACAAGTAATGATTTCCTTGAGTATCTTACTATCTATCAGGTAAGTACGGGTAAACGATTCGGGTCCTACATTGATTTTCGGAGTCAGTTCATTCAGCCGGATTGATTTGGAGCTATTGGCGAAATTCAGGGATACCTCATAATTCCGTATGGCCATAAAAGGGTGTGCCCACACTTCATCAATACCGCCCGACTCCTTGCCCATGAGCACCATCCGCTCACCCGCGATGTCCCACATATTCTTAGCGCCCGAGGGGTTGGTCAGGGCAATCGGATTGGGCGTCACCTCCCAATTTACCGGGGCTCCACGGGTACAATCAGGTGAAGTAAATTCAGATACCTCTACCCGGCCAGGCTCAAAATCCCAATATCTCACGGGAGTTTCGGAATGTTCACCACTCAGGTACGCAAACACATTTGAGGTAAATTTCTCCAGATGTGCCCGGTTGTAATTGGGCTGGTTAAAATAAAGATATGCCCCGGCAGCCAGGATTTTTCCCTTACCCAGATTATACTCGGTGACGAGCTTACTGTCCTCATAGATAAAGATATAAGCCCAATCCACTGCTACAACTTTACCTTGAGGAACCTCGGCCCCAAAATAACCGACCCGCCGCACCTTCACATCCTCTTTCGGGGCATAGGTGTAGGCTCCGCCCAAAAGTCCATCAAATACCGGATGGCTCCGAAAACCGTGCAGTCCAAGCTTCCGTCCGTTGCCCTCGTCTTTCAATTCCACATAATTCACTGTTGGAGCATTCTTTTCCATACCCAAATAGGGCAGCAACCGCACTGCATCCAAAGTCAGAAAAAGGCTCCCGCCCGCTTCGACATATTTTTTCAGCAAACCGATCATCTGCTTCGAAGTGTCAGCAGCCGTTAAAAGCGTATCCGCCTTATGGTACCAGATCACCCCGCAATCCTCCGGTCCCCTGATCTTTTTCAGTCCCGCCCAATTCACCTCCTGCACCTGCAACTGTTTCTGCCCCTGCAAATACTGAAATGCCGCCTTCTGCTCCCCACCTTCCCCACTGCTCACAAACCCGATTTTAGACGCATGTGATGCGTCTCTACGGCTAACCGTCTTCTCCGCCAAAACCGCTTCTTCCCAGTTGGTTACGTACCTCCACCAATTATTGAGGTGCCCGTCTGCCGCATTGGTTCCCGCGAAATGGGGGATATGACTGAACCACCAGGTCATGTACCCTTCGTGTGAGCATTGCCATTCGGTGCAATCCACGGTTTGTGTCATATCGGATTTGATATCCGGATAATAGTTCCAGCCATCGGCACAGGTGGTGACGGGGGTTTTATTGATCCAGTCGTAGTCAT
>JBBAAF010000040.1:0-27940 GCA_041658425.1 Bacteroidales bacterium
TTCATCGGGCCAATGCAGGATAGTGGCAGGAATACCGTTCCCGCGGAGGAAATCCCCTGTTCCCGGAGTGGCAAATATTTCATACCCGTGGTTATCAAGCAGATGGCAGGCTTCAAGAAGATGAACCTTATCCTTGATTGGTCCGGTGGATAACAGAATATTCTTTTTAGGAATCTGGTAGCCAACAGAGAGCATCGATTTCAGAATGGCATCGTAATAGTCTTCTCCAATGCAGCCAACTTCACCCGTCGACGACATGTCCACACCCAAAACAGGGTCGGCTTTTTGTAGCCGCGAGAATGAGAATTGCGATGCTTTCACTCCGATATAGTCGAGGTCAAAAATCGATTTTTTCGGTTTTTCAAAAGGCTTGCCCAGCATTACCCGGGTGGCCAATTCTATCAGGTTGGTTTTGAGAACCTTTGATACAAACGGCAGGGAGCGCGAAGCTCTCAGGTTGCATTCAATTACCTTGATATCATTGTCTTTGGCCAGGAACTGGATATTGAACGGACCGGTAATATTGAGTTCTTTAGCCACCTGCCTGGAGATCTTTTTTATTCTCCGGACGGTTTCGAAATAAAGCTTTTGAGGAGGAAAAATCATGGTGGCATCGCCCGAGTGAACTCCTGCGAATTCAACGTGTTCACTGATGGCGTATGCAATCAGTTCCCCTTTACTGGCAACGGCATCAATTTCAATCTCTTTGGCCTGTTCAATAAAATCAGTGACCACTACAGGGTGTTGCTTGGATACACGCGCCGCCAGTTTTAAATAATTATCGAGCTCTTCTTTATTGGATACCACGTTCATGGCAGCTCCCGATAACACGTAGGACGGCCTGATGAGAACCGGGAACCCGATACGGTCAGTAAAGTTGTGTATCTCTTCTATGCTGGTGAGTTCCTGCCATTCGGGCTGGTCGATTTCGAGAGTGTCGAGCATCATCGAAAATTTATGCCGGTCTTCGGCCCGGTCGATCGAAACCGGCGACGTTCCGATAATTGGAACTGATTGCTCGTATAGCCTGAGAGCCAGGTTATTCGGGATCTGTCCGCCCATGGAAACCACTACCCCCAGAGGCTGTTCAAGATCCAGAATATCCATCACCCGCTCAAACGACAATTCATCAAAGTAAAGCCTGTCGCTCATGTCATAATCGGTGGATACCGTTTCGGGGTTGTAATTGATCATGATCCCATGGTATCCTTCCTTCCTGATGGTTTGAAGGGCATTTACGCTGCACCAGTCGAATTCAACCGAACTTCCGATCCGGTAAGCTCCTGATCCCAATACGATGACCGATTCCTTATCGTGCTGAAAAACAACATCATGCGATATGGACGAATAGGTAAGGTACAAATAGTTGGTTTGGGCCGGATACTCGGCTGCCAGGGTGTCGATCTGACGGACATAGGGTACAATGCCGGCTTCTTTTCGAAATTTCCTGACTCTCAGCATATCTTCCTCAATCTTCTCGACAGGGCTTTTTAAAATCAGCCGGGTGATCTGGAAATCCGAGAAACCTCTGATCTTGGCTTCTTTGATCAGCCGGATGTCAGTGGTTTCCAGTGAATTATTCTCTTCGAGCCTATTTTTCAGGCGGACAATATTCCGGAGTTTGATCAGGAACCACAAATCAATACCGGTCATTTCGTGGATATCTTCAACACTCATACCCCGCTCGAGAGCCTGGGCTATCACGAAAATCCGCATATCAGTCGGAGTCCGGAGTTCGTTATCCAGGCTGTCAAACTGCATTCCACGGTTTCCGACAAAGCCGTGCATGCCCTGACCGATCATCCGGAGGCCTTTCTGAATGGCCTCTTCGAAGGTGCGGCCAATCGCCATCACTTCACCGACACTCTTCATGCTCGACCCGATCTCGTGCGACACGCCCTCGAATTTATCCAGGTCCCAGCGCGGGATTTTAACAACGATATAATCCAGAGCCGGTTCGAAACAAGCAGTTGTGGTGAGGGTTACACTATTTTTAAGTTCATGCAGCCCGTAGCCCAGTCCCAGCTTGGCTGCCACAAATGCCAGCGGATAGCCGGTTGCCTTGGAAGCCAGTGCAGAGGAGCGGCTTAGCCTGGCATTGACTTCAATCACGCGGTAATCCTCAGAGTTCGGATCGAGGGCGTACTGCACATTGCATTCGCCTACAATTTTGATATGCCTGATGATTTTTATCGATAAAGCTCTGAGCTTGTGATACTCGGTATTGGTGAGGGTTTGAGACGGAGCCACCACAATACTTTCACCGGTATGGATACCCAGCGGATCGAAGTTCTCCATATTACAAACTGTGATACAGTTGTCGAACCGGTCGCGGACTACTTCATATTCAACTTCTTTCCAGCCCTTGAGTGATTTTTCGACCAGAATCTGCGGGGCCATCGTCAGTGATTTAGCAGCCAGTTTTTCCAGCTCATCACGATTGTCGCAGAACCCGCTGCCCAAACCACCCAAGGCGTACGCGGAACGAATGATAACCGGATAACCCAGTTTATCGGCCGCCCGGTAAGCATCCTCCATGGTGCTTACCGCCTGGCTCTGAATAGTTTTAACATCAATTTCATCCAGCCGCTGAACAAACAGTGCACGGTCTTCGGTATCAATGATGGCTTTCACCTGGGTACCGAGAACTTCAACTCCGTATTTCTCGAGAACCCCTGTTTTGTACAAGGCAACTCCGCAATTCAGCGCTGTTTGTCCCCCGAATGTGAGCAATATTCCTTCGGGCCGCTCTTTGCTGATCACTTTTTCGACAAAGTAGGGGGTAACCGGCAGAAAATAGATCTGATCGGCAATCCCTTCTGATGTTTGGACGGTGGCAATATTCGGATTAACCAATATGGTGTAGATGCCCTCTTCGCGTAATGCCTTCAGTGCCTGCGATCCCGAGTAATCAAATTCACCCGCTTCGCCGATTTTCAGTGCACCTGAACCGAGAACGAGGATTTTACCGTATTGTCTGGAAGTTTTTGGCACCATGGTTCAATTCTTAAAGTTTTTTATTTTTTCGATGAACTCATCAAACAGAAACTCCGTGTCGGTTGGGCCGCTGCTGGCTTCGGGATGGAATTGGGAGGAGAAGAAAGGCTTGGTTTTATGTCTGATTCCTTCGTTGGTTTGGTCATTGAGATTCCTGAACAAAGGTTCCCATCCGTCCGGCAGGGTTGTATCATCCAGAGCAAATCCATGATTCTGGGAAGTGATGTAAGCCTTGTTGGTCCCAAGCTGAAGAACAGGCTGGTTGTGGCTGCGGTGGCCATATTTCAGTTTGTAAGTATCCCCGCCTGCCGCAAGTCCCATAAGCTGGTTGCCCAGGCAAATTCCGAAAACCGGTTTGTCCCCGGCAATCGCTTTGCGAATATTGGCGATGGTTTGCTGACACTGTTTCGGATCTCCCGGCCCATTGGAAATAAAGAGCCCGTCATACTCAACCGACTGTATATCAGTGTTCCAGGGAACCCTGAGCACTTCCGTGTCTCTCCTGAGTAAACACCTGATAATGTTGTTTTTAACCCCGCAATCAATCAGCAGGATTTTATATTTCCCGTTACCATACCGGATGATCTCTTTTGTACTGACCTGATCAACCAGATTGATGAGATTAGGATTTACGAACGGGATATCTTCATCAAAAACGATTTTACCCAGCATGGCGCCCTCTTCGCGCAGATGTTTGGTGAGTGTCCGGGTATCTATCCCGTAAATGCCGGGGATTTTGAATTCCTGCAGCCAGTCGGCTAAACTCTGATCGGCATTCCAGTGACTGAAATCAAAGGAATAGTCGGAAATGATGAGTCCGCTGATGTGGATCTCTTCGGATTCAAAAAACTTCAGCATACCGTGTTCACGCTGCTTTCCGGGAACGCCGTAATTTCCGATGAGAGGGTAGGTGAGTACCAGAATTTGTCCGCGGTAAGAGGCATCGGTGATGCTTTCGGGGTAACCGGCCATGGCGGTATTAAATACCACCTCACCGGCCATAGGGGTTTCGGAGCCGAACGACCAGCCGTTCCATTCCGTGCCGTCTTCAAGAACGAGTTTAACCGGCCTGCTTGCCGGATGGAGTATGTGCGCTTGGTTCATTAGATAGAATTTCGTCGGAATACCAGGTTTTTACTTTTTCTCTCAGGTTATAGTTGGAACTCATGGTTTCGCCATAGGCTCCGGCCGACCGGATTGCGATCAGATCGCCCCGCCGGGTTTCGGGTAAATTTACTGCTTTACCGAAACAATCCGAAGATTCGCAGATCGGACCTACTACATCATATAGAGTACCAGCTGCTGAGGAGGTTAGGTTCTCAATCATATGAAAAGCCTGATAAAGCGCAGGACGGATCAGTTCGGTCATACCTGCATCCAGGATGGCGAACCGGGTTTTTACACCCTCCTTAATGTACAATACCCTGGATATAAGGCTTCCGGATTGCGCTACCAATGCTCTTCCGGGCTCAAAATGGACCTCTTGTCCAGGCTGCAGATCGAGGTGCCTTTTAAAAATATCGAAATAGGCTTTAAAATCAGGACCTTCGCTGTCGGGATTCGAGTAATCAATGCCCAATCCCCCGCCAACATTGATTATCTGCGGGGTCAGCATATTGCAGGCAAACCAGGCCTGGATTTCATTAATACGGGTGCATAAGCCTTTGAAAACATCGAAATTGGTGATCTGCGATCCGATGTGGAAATGCAATCCTATCCATTCGAGGTTTCCGGCCTTGCTGAGAAACCGGATCACGTTATCCCAGTCCCAGGGGTTGATCCCGAATTTGTTCTCTTCGATACCGGTGGTAATATAATGATGTGTGCGGGCATCCACATGCGGGTTGATCCGGAGGGCCACAGGGGCTTTTACTCCCTTGCGGGCTGCGATTTCATTGATCACCTCCAACTCCTGGATCGATTCGGAATTGAAACAGGAAATACCCTGATCCAAACCGAATTCAATTTCCCAATCGGCTTTTCCAACGCCGGCGAATACGATATCGGATGGTTTGAAGCCGGTCTCTAAAGCCCGGCGAACCTCATATCCGCTTACACAATCAGCCCCGAAACCGTAAGCGCTGATCCGCCGAAGGATGGGGATATTGGCATTGGCTTTTAATGCGTAATGAATCCGGAAACCATTTTGCCGGCCAAGCCTTGCCACCTCATCCAGCGTTTTATCGAGGAGATCTACATCGTAATAATAAAATGGGGTTTCAAGCTGCTGAAACTGATCCACGGGGAATTTGGTCTTCATCGGGCTTGAAAAAGATGATTGCTGAGGGCGTTAAGAGCCTCAATTTTATCTGAACTCTTAATGAGCAGCGAGATATTATTATTGCTCGATCCGTATGAGATCATCCTGATTGGTATGTGCCTGAGCGCTTCCAAAGCCTGAACGGCCATGCCCCGGCTTTCGCCTATCATATCGCCAACCACGCAGATAATAGTCTGATCGGGAACTACTTCAACAGTCCCGTAATTTTCCAGGTCCCTGACGATCTCGTTCAAACGGTCAACCTGATCGATGGTCATGGAAACCGATACTTCCGAAGTCGCGATCATGTCGATTGAGGTGCGGTGGCTTTCAAAAATTTCAAATACTTTCCGCAGAAATCCAAAAGCCAGAAGCATCCGGTCGGATTTAATCCTGATCGCGACAATCCCGTCTTTGGCCGCAACAGCCTTAATTCCGGTTCCGGTTATTTTACCGGTAATCAGGGTGCCCGGAGAATCAGGATCCATTGTATTTTTCAACCTCACCGGGATGTTTTTATCCTGTGCAGGGCGTATACTGGTGGGATGCAGGATTTTAGCGCCGAAGTAGGCCAGCTCGGCCGCCTCATTAAAGGAAAGCTCATCGATCCGGGTTGTATTTTTCACATACCTCGGATCATTATTATGAAATCCGTCAATATCCGTCCAGATCTGAATCTCTTCCGCCTCAATAGCAGCGCCGATAATCGAGGCTGTATAATCCGATCCTCCCCGTTTGAGGTTATCAATCTCACCAAATGCATTCCGGCAGATAAATCCTTGGGTAATAAACAGATTGATACCCGGATGCAGCGCAATCTCACGATTCAGGTTTTCCCGGATGTAATAATTATCCGGCTCCTGGTCCTTGTCGATACGCATGAAATTCAGTGCCGGCAGCAATGCGCTTGAAATGCCGGTTTCCTGCAGGTGATAGGCCATCAATGCCGTGGAAATCATTTCTCCTTTAGCCAGAACGGTTTTTTCCTCGTACTGGGTGAAAACATCACGGTTGAATTCATCGAGATTGTCAAAATGGGAATCAATCATCTGCCGGCCGTGATTCTTATATTCTTCGGAACTGAAAAGTTCGTCGGCAATGCGGTAGTATTTCTTCCGCATGGATTCAAGGAACACTTTTGCCTGGGAATGATCCTTTTTGTATAAATATTCAGAGTAGGTAACCAAATCATTTGTGGTACCCGCCATGGCCGACAGTACTACTATTTTGGGTGTTGAATCTGATATTAATCGACCTACTTCCTCCATTCGTTGGGGGTTTTCAACGGAGGTGCCCCCGAATTTCATGACTCTCATTGTGGTCATTGTTTAGTATTTTAATGGGAATCAGCTGTGAACAGCAGTAAACCGGGGCACAAAGATAGCTAAAAAACTTAAATTTGCCCCTTGGATTATTTTGAGCCATGCTGAAAAGACTGCTGCCACTTATTTTAATTCTTCTGATTGCGGTATCCGCTTGTATCTTCCTTTTCTGCCATCGGGACAAGGAAGTCAGCACCTGGCAGAGTCCGGCTATCACTGTGGTGCCTGATGATGCCGTGTGGATCATTGAATCCCGGTCGGTGCCGGAATTGCTGAAGGCACTGATCCAATCTGATCCGCTGTTTCCGTCGCTTCAGCAGATCGGAAACATGCAACCCTTTTTACAGGCTTTCCGGAAAATCGATAGCCTGATCACCCGCAATTCCCGATTTAAGGAACTTTACGCTGATAGTCCGGCTGTGGTATCGCTTCACCAAACCGGAAAAAACCAATATCAATTTCTGCTGATACTTGAAACCCAGGGTACATCCGGTGCGGCCGGAGCAGGAGACCTGTTTTCTGAATTATGCGGCCATCCCGGACAATGGTCGCAAAGGATTTATAACGGCCAGCAAATCAACCGGATCACCTTTGGGGTAGATGCTCTTATTCAGGGAGTTTCATTGGCCGGGAACAAGAAATTTCTGGTGCTCAGTCCCTCTCCGATACTTTTGGAGAATGCGGTCAGGCAAATGAACCAGGAAAGCGGGTTATTTAATAGCCCGTCTTTCACCAGATTGTCGCATACAACCGGAAAAGATGTCCTTGCTGTTATCTATATTAACCTGAAGGTTTTTCCTACCTGGCTGAGCACGTGGATGAATCCATCGGTAAAGAAGAAAATGGAAATGTTTACCCGATATGGAGATTGGGCTTCTCTCGATCTGACCATCCGGAACGATGCGATCTGGCTGAACGGTTTCGCCCTTGAGGGGGATACCCTGAATTCCTATCTGAACCTGTTCAAAAGTCAGGTACCACGCGAACTGGAAGCCGAAAAGTATCTGCCTTCCACTACAGCGGTCTATTTTACAATTGGTGTGGAAAAGCCGGCTCAGTACCTGAAGGGCCTTTCGGATTACCTGGGTGGGGGAGAATCGGGTCGTAGAAGGCAACACATTATAGATAAGGCTATTGCATTAACAAAGGAAAATGTGGTCAAGGTCTGGGCGGATCTGGGCTTTAAAGAACTGACTATCGGTTACCTGTGCGGAGTGTCAGATGAAATCGTCAGTCCGGTTGCGCTGATTCAAGTGAAGAACAGTAACCAGGCAACGGATAAACTGGTAAGCCGCCCTAACCTTATGCTGAAGAAAACATTCCGGGTGGATAGCCAGCATGAATTTGCTATTTATCCAATGCCTTTCGAAGGCCTGCCTGACATACTGGGAGGGAGTTTCTTTACTGCTGTATCAGGAAAGTTTTTCACCTCTATCGGAGATGTTTTGGTTCTTGCAGATGATGTTCAAATCCTGGAGGAAGTTTTGAATAAATATACACTGAACAAAACACTGGCCAATGATGCGGTCTACCTGTCGGTTGCCAGCCTGATTTCAACCCGGTCGAATGTCACATTTTTCGCAATTCCTTACAAAGCCAAACCTTTGCTGAAGGAAATTCTGAATCCCAAAGTAATTGCTGCTTGCTTTACCAACGATCAGTTTCTTTTGAAAACCGGAGCCGTGGGACTTCAATTTCATTCAAGCAATGGCATGACACTCCATAATTTCTTCGCTTCATTTGCCGGGATCGATTATACTAAGCCCCAAACTATCTGGGAATCAAAGCTTGATGCCAAGGTGTATACCAAGCCAGTCATCGTAACAAATCATATCACCCGGGATAAGGAAATCATTGTCCAGGACGAAGCTGCTAACCTTTATCTGATCAATTCTTCAGGCCGTATCCTATGGAAGAAGAATATCGGCGAACAAATCAATTCGGAAATTTTCCAGGTTGAGGTGATGAAAAACGGGCGACTGCAATATCTTTTTTCTACCGGTAACGCAATTCATCTGCTCGACAGGAACGGAGCATACCTGCCGAAATACCCGGTGAAGTTGAAATTTCCAGCCACCAACGGCATGGCTTTAATCGATTTTGACCGCAACCGGGATTACCGGATACTTATCGCCTGTTCAGATAATAAAATCTATGGTTTCGATAAAAGTGGCAACCCATTGAAGGGATGGAACTTTGGACCGGCATCCGGACCGATAACCCAACCGGTACAATTTTTTAATATCCAAAACAAGGATTACCTCGTCTTTACCGATCCGGTGAAAGTGTATATCCTCGACCGGAAAGGATCGGTCAAAGTGAAGCCTGAAAAGGATTTTGCCGTTTCAACGAATAATCGTATCGTTTTTGAAGGAATGGCATCGGGGAAAGGATCGCGGTTTTTAACGACAGATATTGATGGCACTGTTTACACAATTTTAATGGATGGAACGGTCGAATCAAAGAAATATGAGGTATTCAGTCCTGACCACTATTTTAATGTGGAAGATATTAATATGGATGGGTTGAGCGAATTTGTTTTCATCGACCACAATAAGCTCGATATTTACAGTCAGTCGGGCGAAAAGCTGAACTCGCGCAAATTGGACGGGAATGTTACCGATCCGCCTGGTTTCTATTTGTTAACCGGTAAACTGAAAAAGATTGGACTAACGGTTCATTCGAAGAAAGAAATCCTGCTCTATAATGGGGATGGAACGCTGTATAATGGATTCCCTTTGTACGGGCAAACGCAATTTACAATCGGGAACCTCGAGAAAACATCGGCTTATCAAAACCTCCTCGTGGGCAGCGATGAAGCTTATCTTTACAACTATGCAATCAAATAGTATATGATCAGAATATTTTTTGTCATTTTATTGATTTACCTGATATTCCGGTTTATCCGCAATATCACGGTTTTTACGATGAGATCACGATCGGTTCCGAAAGATGACATTGAAGAGCCTCCGCCGGCACCTAAACAGACCAAAATGATCGAGAAGGATGAAGGCGAGTATGTGGATTATGAGGAACTCAAAGACTGACGTGAGGGAGAGAGGACGTGAGGATGTGAGGCGAACTTTTCAGCAGGTTTGTTGTTAAATAAAAATTATGGAGAAAGTAATAGATTTTGGCAAGGAGTTTTATTTCCTGGTGAGCGAAATGGCGCCTTACCTGCTGTTTGGCTTTTTGTTTGCCGGATTGTTGAAGGCATTTTTCCCGACTGACGGGATCGTGCGCTTTATGGGTAAGAATAACTTCCGATCGGTGTTGAATGCAGCACTTCTCGGAGTGCCATTGCCACTCTGCTCATGCGGGGTGATTCCAACAGCTGTTTCGTTTTACCGCAGTGGGGCTACCAAAGGAGCAACAACCTCCTTCCTGATATCGACTCCTCAGACAGGCGTGGATTCCATGCTGGCAACTTATTCCCTTCTCGGACTGCCATTTGCAATAATTCGCCCGATCGTTGCCCTGGTCACCGGCCTTGCCGGAGGTGCCGCCAGCCATGCCTTTGATAAAGACCAGATTAGTCCTGCCGACAAGGATCCCGACAGAGGCATTATCAAGGCGAAACCAACTTTCATGCAGCGGATGAAGACAATTGTGCGATATGGTTTTGGAGAATTGGTTGAGGACATCGTTAAATGGCTGTTGATCGGATTGATAGCAGCAGCATTGCTCTCGATGCTGATCCCTGATTCATTTTTCAGCCGCTACATCGGCAATCCATGGATTGAAATGCTGGTGGTTCTTGCTGCTTCCGTACCGCTGTATATCTGTGCTACCGGATCAATTCCCCTCGCAGCGGTTTTGCTGATGAAAGGGATTTCACCCGGTGCAGCCCTGGTTTTCCTGATGGCTGGTCCGGCAACCAATGTAGCAACCATGATGGTCATCAGCAATACGATGGGGAAGAAAGCATTCTTCATTTACCTGGCCACCATCGTGGGAGGTGCACTGTTTTTCGGAACAGTGGTTAATGAACTGTTGCCGGCATCCTGGTTTGGTATGAGCCATATGGGAAGTCATGAACACATGATGGCCGGAACCTGGGTCAATGCATTATCCACCATCTTTTTGTTTGGTTTAATTTTGGTGGCAATCTGGAATAAATGGCTGAAAAACATATTATTACCTAAAAAAGCGATAAAGATGGAACAAGCAAGAAATCCTTTTTATACCACAATTTCCGTTGAAGGGATGACCTGCAACCATTGCAGGTCAACCGTCGAGAATAGCATCTCGGCCATCGAAGGTGTTGAAGAAGTTACTGTCGACCTTCAATCAGGCGAAGTTAAAATTGGCGGCAACGGCGTTAATATCGAAAAGGTAGCCGCGCGCGTTAAGGAGCTTGGGTACCAGTTTAAAGGAACGATAAGTCATTAAGAAGTTGTCAGTTATCGGTTATCAGTTAACCGACAACCGACAACTGACAACCGACAACCAAAACATCACCCCTATGTACCGCATTCTAAATTTCCTCCAACTTTTGGAGAAGAACAACAACCGCGAATGGTTCAATGCGCATAAATCTGATTATCAACAGGCAAAGAGCGTGTTTGAGCAGCTTCTCGAACAGATCATACTAAATCTCGGACAGGTTGATCCCAGAATCAAAGGACTGAAAGCATCGGATGCGATATTCCGGATTTACCGGGATACCCGGTTTGCCAAGGATAAAACACCCTATAAAAACAATTTTGGTGCTCACCTTTCACGTGGCGGGAAAAATAGCGGTGAACCGGGTTATTATTTTCATATTCAGCCCGGTGAAAGCTTTTTATCTGGTGGAATTTATATGCCTTCGAACGATAATCTCAAAGCTATACGGAAGGAGATTTTTCTTTTCCCCGAAGATTTCTCGGCACTGATTGAGGACCAGTCTTTCGTAAAAAACTTCACCTTTTTTCAGGACGATAAACTTAAAAGGCCCCCGTTAGGCTTTCCCGCCGATTTTCTTTTGATCGATTATCTCAAATTCAAACACTTCTGCCCCTGGGTGCCATTGCCCGATGAATGGCTGGATTATCCAGACCTTTCAGAAAGGATAGTTGATCTATACACGATGATGAAACCATTTAATGATTACATCTGCAGAGCATTGGAGGATTGACCATAACCTTTGCAGGGCGACTGGTTTCAGAAAGAGATCATGATTAAATATTATATTCGCAAAAAAATATTTTCAAGCAAGGGAGTAATCGCAAATATCTAATAAAATCTTATCTATGGGAACTCTGAAAAAGATCGTAAAATTTCTATTCTCCATGCCTTTCATGGGGGTACTGGTGATTTTTTTGGCTTTTTGTATGGCAATGGCCACTTTTATTGAAAACCGGAGCGGAACCACGACTGCTCAGGCAGTTGTTTACCAGTCCTGGTGGTTTGAGTTAAGTGTTTTGCTTGTTTTTATAAATATTCTGGCCAACATGATCAGGCTTAAGTTATACAATCTTAAACAATTGCCGATTTTTTTGTTTCACCTGGCCTTTCTGGTGGTAATTGCCGGAGCTGCACTTACACGCTTTATAGGCACAGAAGGAATCATGCATATTCGTGAAGACCAAACAACAGCATCTTACATCAGTTCAGACACGTATTTTTACGTCAAGGCTGAAAACAGATCAGGTAACGTTGAAAAATATAAAAAGATATTTATATCGCCTGCCAGCAAAAAGCAGGTCAATGTGTCTTTTAGCTTAGGTGAAGACCGGATCCACATAAAAAGCATTGAATATGTCAGCGGTGAGTCGATGAAAATGGGCAGCCAGATGGCCAGCGGCGGCAGCCATGCTGATGTTATGCAGATTAAGGTCAAGGTTAACAATGGTTCAGAAGAGGTGGTGATTCGTGGAATGCAAAGGAACGGCTTTATCTCCAATCAGTTTGAAATCAGCGGTATTAATTTTACGGCCAGCTTCGGGTCAAAGCCGATGGAATTGCCTTTTACATTAACATTAAACGACTTTCAGCTCGATAAATATCCCGGGTCCATGAGCCCCTCCTCATTTGCCAGCGAAGTGACGCTCAATGATCCATCTGAAAAAACAAATAAGCCATACCGGATATTTATGAATAACATATTGAGTCACAAAGGATACCGGTTTTATCAGTCCTCCTTCGACAATGATGAGCAAGGCACGGTTCTGTCAGTTAATCACGATGCTTTGGGTTCTGGTGTAACTTATTTCGGCTATTTTCTGATGTTTGCATTTATCATCATGTCGTTTTTTGCCCCGGGCAGCCGGTTTAAAGAACTGCTCAGGGAGAGCCGGAAATCAGCAGCAGTAGCGGGCCTCTTGCTCCTGATGATTCTCTTGCCGGGATTCCGGGCTTCAGCGCAGAACTTTCCAAATCCACCCAATGCTGCCGAAGCAAAAGCCTTCGGAAAAATATGGGTGCAGGGCAATGAAGGCCGGATGAAACCGGTTAACACCTTGTCGTCCGAGATGTTACGTAAGATGTTCGGGGAAAATAAGATTGGCGGAATGACAGCGGAGCAATTCTGGCTGAGCCTTTTGACTCAACCGCAAGAGTGGGCCGGACTGAAGATTTTTGATATCAAGGAGAGAGAAATAGCCAATATGTTCAAGATATCCGGAGGTAAGGGCTCTTATAATGATTTCTTCACGCAGGATGAATACCTGATGGGGGATCTGGTTAATGAAGCTTTGCAGAAACAGCCCAACCAACGGAATGGATTGGATAAATATGTCATCAAGCTGGATGAAACCCTCAATATTTTTTACATGGGTATGACTGGCCAGCTCCTACAGATTTTTCCGGATCCGCGCGATCAGAAAGCTAAATGGTCGGTTCCCGGACAGGTTCCGCAAGGTGTTTCCACGCGGGACTCCCTGATGATAGCGGGTGCTTTCGGTGAATACCTGAAGGCCGTCGCCAGCGGAAACCTTGCACAGGCCAAAATCTACCGGGAAGGGATCGCGAGATATCAGAAAACCTACGGATCTTCCCTTATCCCTTCTGCCAAAAAAGCCAACCTGGAGGTATTTTACAATAAAGCGATCATATTTGAACGTCTGGCAATTTTCTATGCTCTGGTAGGATTGCTGTTCCTGATTGTCCAGTTCTGGTCACTCTTTAAACCGGCCAAATGGCATAAGTCGTCAGCCTGGATATTTGGAGGCCTTCTTTTTGTGGCCTGGATCATCCATACATTCGGGCTTGGATTGCGCTGGTACCTGTCGGGCCATGCTCCTATGAGCAATGGGTATGAATCGATGATTTTTGTGGCCTGGGGTACTTTGCTGGCCGGGTTCCTTGTTGTTAAACGTTCGCAACTGCCACTGGCTCTGACAGGTGTACTTGCGGCTTTATCCCTGCTGGTAGCACATCTCAGCTGGATGAATCCGGAAATCACTCCATTAGTCCCGGCACTGAAATCAGTCTGGCTGACCATTCATGTGGCCGTTATTATGACCAGCTACTCATTTCTGGGTCTGGGTGCTCTTATAGGCCTGATAACTATGGTATTATATATATCAAAAACGAAAAAGAACCATCTGAGCCTGAACGGGCATATTAAACATCTCACCCGGTTAAATCAAATCGTACTGATTGTGGGATTATACCTGATTACGATCGGCTGTTTTTTGGGTGCGATTTGGGCAAACCAATCCTGGGGACGCTATTGGGGATGGGATCCAAAAGAAACCTGGTGTTTGATCACCATCCTGATATACAGCTTTGTGACCCATATGCACAAGATGAAGGACTTTGATAATGATTTCGCCTTCAATCTTGGCTCTGTGCTGGGATTTGGAGCAGTCCTTATGACCTACTTCGGAGTGAATTACTTCCTGGGCGGAATGCATTCATACGCAGGAGGTGAAGCACCGGCTGTGCCCGTTTTCGCTTATGTAATCCTGATTGCTTTGATAGGCCTGGTATATGTGGCCTATTTCAATGAGCTGAGATATCAGCCCAAGAAGAAGTAACCTAACCGATAACTGACAACTGACAACTGATAACCGTTGTCAGTTGTCAGTTATCAGTTATCAGTTAGTCTTTTATGCAGCGTACGCTGAACCCGTAATTCTGTGCCAGGTTTAGCTTGAAGTAATTATCCTGATCTTTCTGGAAGGAGATTGCCTGGGCATTCTCGCCTGAGGATTTCGTCGAAGTCCAGAAATTGGTGACAAGGTTCAGCATTTCAGATCGTCCTGCAGTTGATCGCTGACCTGCCAGAAACATACGGAAATCGCTGTCGCCAGTTACCTCCAGCTGCTTTTTAGCCAAATCTGCACCGTAGAAATCCAGCAATTGTTGCCATTCATTCAGCGATGGGATGTGCCAGCCCTGCGGGCACAAACCTCTTGCTTTTTCAGTAGTAGACGTATTCATGGCGTCAGTCCAGGTATATAGGCCTCCATATGTGGTGCAGTTGGCAGCCTGGTTGCTATAGCAGAATTTTCCCTTACTCGCCTCATTGAGGTTTTCCGACATCCACCATTGCGTACCGATTTTGACCGTTCCATAAGAAATATTATTCTTCTTGTCGAGGATGAGGCCGGTTTCATTGGTCCCATCCGTTACATTTACACTCAGACTGGTTGTATCGGTTAAACCGCCGGTATCAATTACCTGCGTTTTAACGCGGAATTTGCCCGATGTGCTGTATTTGTGATTAGCTGTTTTTTCCTTGACGAATTCGGTATCCCAAATGCCGTCGCTTTCAAAATCCCAACGCACCTTTAGCTGGTCGATTAAATCCTCACCGTCTTGGGTGGCTTCTGCGTCGAAATAGAAATTGGTCGTCCGGTTGCCATACTCGTATCCGATGAAGAAAGCGGCGGTTGGTTTGAGGTTGGAATGAGCGATCCAGATTTTGACTTTCGTCTGATTGATTAATCCCCACTGATCCTTGATTTCAAGAATAACCTCGTTCTCGCCTTCAATCGGGAATTGATAACCAAAGACAGGATTTGACAGGTATTCCGTATCAAAATCAGAGTCCTTGGTAAAGTTCCACCGGTAGGTGAAAGTGTTCCCGGCATGGTCCGGATCATAGCTTGAAGATGCATCAAACTGAACGGTGTCGGAGGTAGTAGGCTTTTCCGGAGTCCATGTAAACTGAGGAACAAGTTTGAGATTGCTGAGCGATACGCTGACGGATTTACGTATGGTGGCAGTTAATCCCTGAGGATCGACAACTTCAAGAGCAACATTATATATGCTTGCGGCATTATAGAAATGGCTGACTACAGTCTGCTCAGAAAATTCCGTATCGAAGTTCCCATCACCATCCCAGTCCCAACGGAGCTTCAACGTATTGAGGCTGTCTTCATCATCTCGGGTTTTGCCGGCATCGAATACAAATTCTGTACGGAGGTTTCCGCTTGAAGGAGAGATAGTAAAGCCGGGTTGCGGGGCACTGTATCCGCGAGCCACCTGAACCGGCCATTGAATGGTATCGCTCAGTCCGGCTTCATTCCGGATCTCCATGCGCGGGATATAGCTTCCCGGTTTGTAATAGCGATGGGTGAATTTTCTGGAACGGGAAAATCCGGTATCCCAGATACTGTCATTATCCCAGTCCCAGCGGATGAAAAGGATTGTATCGTTGGCATTTGTGGCCTTCGATTCGATAGCGTCAAATTGAAATATTGTAGTTGTCAGACCGCTGGCCGGAGCAAGCTTAAAAGCTGCCACGGGTGGTGTCTTGGTGATCTCTTCCTTTAGGCAATGTGTCAGCCCTGCCATCACCAGGGCAAGAATGAAAAAATATCGGATCTGTACTGTCTTCATGGTCTATCGGGTAAATTGAGGAACAACGTGGGTGGTTTTATCTTGTTTAACTTCCGCGGTGCCAATGGCCCATTTCATTCCGAATCTTCCGCCGGGAAAACTGGCGGCTGAGCAGGAATCGCCCTCAGCAACGCAAATGATACCTGCCTGGTAATAATAAACCCCTGGTGCCAGGTCAAACTGGTACATCAATTTGCTGTTATAAACATTGGCCATTTGCAGAAACCTTCCTTTGTAAAGTGATTCAGCATCTTTGGCAATGCTAAGATCAGCTCTTAAAACCCGGCTTGGCGGAAGAAATGAACCCGGTACCCGAAATTCAATTTCCAGCGTGCCTGAAATTTTTGGCTTGGTATTATCTGTAGTGTCAGGTGGATCAACCGGAGTTTTGTCACAGGAAACCAGGAATAACAATCCTGCAAGTATCCAGATGGCTAATTTTTTTATCATGATAATAAGTGTCTTTAAAGTTTATTGGTGCTGTCCCTGTCGTTGGTATGATCCAGAAATCCAAGCGTTTTGGTAAACTGTCCGTAGGCGATGCTGTCAATGGCAACCGGCGATAGCAATAAATCATTAACATCAATGCGGGCAACGGAACAGAAAAGCCCGATACCATTTGTGATGTTACTGTAAACCGGCTTTTCCATCAGTGCACCTTCGGAAGGGGCTGTTGATTCGATATAGTATTTCATTTCCATGCTGCCGCTGACGATCTGAAAATTCAGGCCGATAACCTCCCTGACGATCCCATCGCCTGATTTAAGGTTATCTTCTAAAATGTGCATGAACCGGGATCCGCTGATGTCGTTGCTTAAATACTCAGCATCCGAACCCGGACTGGCGAATGTCTGTGGCCAGTCGAGATACTTGATTTTCGTCACCCCGCCAATGGTCTCCTTGTAACTGAACCGGATAGAGACTTGATAGACCCCCGCGTTTTCAACGGGCTGCCACCGGCAGGTGTAATTGGTCCCGGGATAAAGGCTGATCTTCCTCTGCGTTAGCGGCATCGGATCAATAACTGTCAGATTTCCCAATGATGAAGCCTCTGCATAAAGGATCTTTTCTTTGCTTCCCAGATAAATGTAAAGCCGGTAAATCTGATTGGGAACAATCTTAGCCTTAGCTTTATACAGGATGTTTTTTTCGTACGGGAAAAAACCTGAATCTTTCGGGATTTCATTGGTTGGTGCAAACCGGACCGTCTCCATGACTTTGCCCCCCGACCAACGCTCCATGGTTACTACAATCTCGCCTTTAAACAGCATACTATCCTGTTCAGGAGGAAAATCCAAAGCTGCCTGATCAATCAGATAAGTTTTTTGTATCCTGACATATTGGAAGGAATCTGCAGAGTTCAATACACAATAGACGATTGGAACATCCTGATTATCAGTATTGATATCTATTCCGGTTTCACAAGATGCAACGAATCCCGCTGCCATTACGGCAAGGATCAAACGAAGCCACGTTTTTTTCTTTTTTATATACATGTTGAATACCTAATGGTAATAATTCCAACCTTATTGGCCTGGGGGATGAAAGGCCGCGTAAAAGTACGATTCATAAACACATAAACAAATATCTGGCAGATTTATGGATGTTTATACTGTTTTTTTCTGGCATGGAAAATCGCTTTACCTGCTGATCCTGTAAGGTATAGCAGCACAAGAGAGAAGATAATGGAGGCTCCCGACGGGATATTGCCGGCATAAGAGATCATCAATCCAAGGAGTGATCCCAGAAATCCGATTCCAATCGACAACCACATGATCCGCTTAAGGTTATTGGAAAAAAGAAGCGCTGTATTTTGCGGAATGGTGAGGAGTGAAAGAACCAGTATGATACCGGCCACGCGGATATAAACCACTGCTGTAAGCGCTACCAGGCCGACCAGTAAATATTTGAAGAGGCTGACCGGGACCCGGCTCGTACGGGCAAACTCTTCATCGAAGGTTAGATATTGGATGAGGCGAAAGAACGGCACGAATAAAGCCAGAACCAGGATCATGAGGATGCCCATGATCCAGATATCAGAAGATGAAACACTTAGGATATTGCCAAAAAGATAGCTCATGAGGTTTGGGGCATATCCGGGTGTAAGAGATATAAAAATGATTCCCAGGGCCATGCCGAACGACCACATCATGGCAATAACCGAATCTTCGCGGATTTTATGAAACCTCGACAGGTATTCAACGCCGATTCCGGAAACCAGCCCGAATACCGCTGCCCCGAGCAGGGGATTGATGCCAAAGAAAAAACCAAGTCCGAGTCCGCCAAATGAGGCATGGGTGATTCCCCCGGTGATAAAAACCATTCGCCGGGTTACCACATAGGTTCCGATGATACCGGCGGTAATACTGCCCAGCAGCGAAGCCGCCAGGGCATACATTATGAAATCGTATTTAAAAAAATCCAGAATCATGGCAGATGCGTAGGTAAAACACGGTGAGGTACATGACCATGCGTAATCAGGTCGATCGGGCAATTATAGGACTCAAGTATTTCTTCTGTAATCTGGTTGCTGGGGTGGTAATGCAGCTGCCTGTTCACACACGCAATGGTCCGGACCGACGAAACAATCTGTCCGACATCATGGCTCACGAGCAGTATTGCAGTCTCCAGGCTGATGAGTTCGAGGAGGTTGTACAGTTCCTGTTCAAACCGGTTATCGACATAGGTGACCGGTTCATCCAGTATCAACAGTTGCGGGCTCGATATCAGTGCACGTCCGATAAAAACACGTTGCATCTGTCCTCCCGAAAGTTCCCCAATACTACGTTTCGCCAGATCTGCCATGCCCACTTTCCCGAGCACCTCCATGGCCCTCTTTTTATCTTTTTTGTTAACCCGGGTAGTGATTCCGTGAATTTTTAAAAGACCACTTAAAACAACCTCGAGAACGGAGATCGGAAAACGGTTGTCGAAGTTATGGGTCTGAGGCAGATATCCGATGTTAATATCCTTAGGGATAATTACTTCGCCGCTCCAGGGCTCCAGTAAACCCATGATGATGCGGATAATCGTGGATTTGCCGCCGCCATTCGGCCCGATCATGCCAATGAAATCCCCTTCCCGGATCACCAGGTTCACCTGATCGATTACCGGCTCATCGCGGTAACCAAAGCTGACCGATTTTAACTCTACTAAGTTCACTGCTATAATTTCATAAAAAACTTGCAAGCCACCCTGCAATTGGAATCAGTTATCAGTTGTCAGTTGTCAGTTATCAGTTATCGAAAAGTAGTCGGCCAACCGACAACCGACAACCGACAACCGACAACTTTTAATCTACCTCCCATCCATCCCGACAATCTTCTTTGCCAGCTGCTCCATTTCAGTGAACCAATCCGGCGACATCGGATCTATGGTTACAATACGGGCACCGGTTTCACGGGCGAGAGTCTGTGCATTCTCCTGATCGTATTCCTTTTGAATAAAAACGGTATTGATTTTTTCAGCACTTGCCAGATCAACCAGATCCTTGAAATGGGAGGCGGTCGGTTCTTTGCCCCCGAGTTCCATCGAGTGCTGCACCATGTGATAATCCCTGGCAAGATAAGCGAGGGCAGGGTGAAATATCAGGAAGCTGCGGTGCGAAAGATTCTTGAATTGCGCGTTCATCGCCAATCCCAGACTGTCGAGCCGCACGGTTAGCTTATCAAGGTTTTTTTCAATCATCTGTCGGCAGGAAGTATCGGCTTGAATGAGTCCGCCGGCCATGGTGGCAGCGAGTTTCCGGGCCTCAGTAACCGACATCCAGTAATGAGGATCGATACCTTCATGAGAATGACCGCCGGAGTCAAGAGCCTGTTCATTTTCAATGGAATGGCTTCCTTCTCCACCTTCCACGGAAATCAGGTTAATACCGGCTGAAAGGTCGATAATCACCAGCTTGCGGTAATTGGATCTCATCTTTGGAATCCACCCTTGTTCAAAACCCAGGTGCCCGTTTACAAAAAGGACCTTTGACTTTTCCAGCTCCTGCAATTGACGGGGAGTGGGATCATAATTATGATGGCTCACCCCGGGAGGAACCAGTACATTTATCCGGAAATGGTCGCCGGCAAGCTGTTCTGCAAAATAGCGTAAGGGTAAAATCGTGACCGTGACAATCGGGTTGCCATTATCCGCCTGCCTGGTTTTGCATCCTGTAAAAAGGGCAACCGGAATAAAAAGGAAAACAAGAAATTTCTTCATCATTGATTAAAGGGAAGATATTTTTTTACGGTTTGCCGGTTGATATCATTAACTGCATTGCTGCCTTCCGGAGTATACATCACCTCGATCTTGTCGTGAAAGGCTTCCTGAATTTTATGGCGCACCATCTTCATTGTTGAATTGATCATGTGATTCTGCTCGGTAAATGGCTCTGAAACAATCTGAAAGGTTGAAGGTATCCATTTTTCCGGAAACTGATTGCGGTATTCAGCGGTTTCCTTGAATTTGTAGAAATCAAGTTTTATCGCTTTAAGTAAAACCTCGCTGTCAGCAATCTTGTTCTTTTCAACATACCTGGCAACTTTTGGAGCATCAAGGGTTACAATGGCAGTTGTGTATTTTTTCATATCGTTGTAAACCAATGCCTGCAAAATAAGTTCAGATGAATTCTGAATAGCTTCTTCAATTCCCTCGGGTGAATACTTTTCTCCATCGCTTGAGATGAGGAGTGCCTTGCTGCGGCCAACGACTATCAGGAAGCCATCCTTATCGTAATAACCGAGGTCACCGGTGTAGAGCCAGTCACCCTTAACGGTTTTGGCAGTAGATACCGGATTTTTGTAATAGCCTTTCATCACGTTATTTCCGCGTATAACAATTTCTCCCTTTTCGCCCAGGTCTGCTTCGGAGTCATCGGCCCTTAAAATTCTGCAATCCACATTGGGGATTACCTTGCCGGATGAGCCCATTTTATGTGTTTCCGGAGTATTAGCCGATATGATCGGTGTGGCTTCGCTCAAACCATAACCCTGGTAAACAGGAACGCCGATGGAATAGAAAAATACCTGCTGCCTGATATCCAAAAGAGCTCCGCCGCCGACGCAATACCGGATACTGTTGCCAAAGATCATCCGGACCTTTTTAAACACCAAAGCATCAGCCAGTTTGTAAGGGATAAAATTGATTAATCTGACAAAAAATCCTGCTTTTTTGAATCCGTCCCGGTTAATTCTGATCCCGGCATTTAAACCGGCGGTAAAGATCCCATTCACGAATTTTCCTTTGGCTGCCACGCCATCTTTGATCTTGGTCATAAAGTTACCCGAAAGTGCCGGTACGGTAAGAATAAAATGCGGATTGCACTCAACCATGTTGATCGGGATATTCTTCAGGGTTTGAACCCCTCCGCCTCTGGCATCCACGAAATAGAGGCTGAGTCCCCTTAGCAGACCGGCATAAATGCCAACGGTATGGGCAAAGGAGTGATCGAGGGGGAGAATGATATACAGCCGGTCGCCTTCGGTGATGTTAAAATAACCCATAGCATCCGTACAGTTCGAAAAATAGTTTAGTTGCGTAAGCATGATGCCTTTGGGATCGCCGGTGGTGCCGGAGGTGTAAGATATGGTAACAACCTCCTCTTCAGCTAATTCGGATTCGATTTTGTCGAGATAAGGTTCCTCCTCTTCAAACTTATCCTTTCCGGTTTGCAAGACCTCCGCATAGTGGACAATATCTTGCAAGCAATTGATTCCAAAGTCTTTACAATCTTTTTCAATGGTTTGCATGTCATCTTCCAGAAAGATGACCTTGCGGGTAAACTCTAGCTGAGTCCAGACGGATGCCACCTTCTCAAACGTGTTTTTTGATACGATGACTATTTTAGATTCGGAATGATTGAGCCGGAAAAGAACCTCGTCGGGCATGAGTTTTATCGATAGTGGAACCGTGGTTCCACCAGCAAATAAAATGCCATATTCTCCTGTGATCCAGCGATTACGGCCTTCAGCGAGGATGGCGATTTTATCTCCTTTTTCAATACCCACCTGGTGAAGCCCGGCAGCCAGAAATCTGGATTCGTGCAACACCTCCGGATAGGTTAATCCAATCCAGCCATCATCTCCTTTTTGATTGGTATAGGCCGTTTTTGGATATTTTTCGGCACAGGTCCGAAGCATTTGGAGGACAGTTCTTTTCATATTATTAGGTATTTAGGGTTTCGGGTATCAGGAAGAACGTGACGCGTGACGGAAGTGCCCACCCCCTGGCCCCCTCCCTGAAACAGGGAGGGGGAATGAGCACCTGCTTTCCTTCGGAGCAAAGCCCCTCCCTGTTTCAGGGAGGGGTTGGGGTGGGTACTTTAATTCGAATCTCATCATTTTTACTTCCTTCATTTTAAATTTCAAGCGGAGCGAATATACAATATCCGATGCAAACAAAAAAAGTGGGCCTGAAGACCCGCTTTTTTCCCGGTCATGCAACGGTTGTGAAAGTACCCACCCCCTGCCCCCCTCCCTGAAGCAGGGAGGGGGAATTAGCAACAGCTTTCCATCGGAGCAAAGCCCCTCCCTGTTTCAGGGAGGGGTTGGGGTGGGTACTTTTGTCTTATTTCCAGCTATCCCTCAAAACCGTAAAGTCTGCCTTCTGCTCTTTTCCATTAACTATCAGCTTGACAGTATATTCGCCAGGCCCGGTTTGCGCAGTCAGGTAATTGAGATCGGCAGCCTGACCGCGTCCAAACCGGCCTCCGCCCATGCCACCACCCATACGGCCTGCTCCGCGGCCACCGCCTCCGCGGGCCCGGTTTGCTTGTTGCTGTTTGATCTTTTCTTTCTCTTCGGCTGTAAGTTCGCGTACGCGCTCCTGGTAGTTCCAGGTCAATTGGTTCACACCAGCCTTGCCTGAGAATTTCGACTCATATAATAACCGCTCTCCTTCAAAAACTCTCATAACAACCTCTTTAACAGAGTCCTTCAGGTAATAAAATACCTGGACCCCGGACGGTTCGCTTTCGCCTGTAAAATTACTGGATGAGCTGTTGTTTTCACCCGCACCTTTCCACTGAACTTTATTCTCCGGTTTGAACAGGAACAGGTCGGAATTCAGCACCTCGACGGAAAGATTCTCGAGCCAGGAAATATCAGCTATCCATATGCTTCTTCCGTGTGTGCACACAATAAGGTCGTTCTCACGGGGATGGATCTTCAGATCTTCGCAGGCCACAAAAGGCATGTTCCCGCGCATGGATGACCACGTTTTACCTCCGTCGATGGTAACGAAAACCTGTTTGACAGTGCCCACGAAAAGCAGATCCGGGTTCCGGAAGTGCTCGCGGATCACGCATATCGGTTCATTTGGCAAATTCGAAACAATGGAGGTCCAGGTCTGGCCATAATCAGTTGTTTTCCAAACAAGTGGACGAAAGTCATCGTTACGCAGACCCGTCATGGTTACATAAGCCGTTCCGCTGGAGAAATGGGAGGGTTCAACGCGGCTCACCCAATATCCGGGATGATCCTTAATGTTTGCAGTCAGGTCGTTCCAGTCTTTACCACCGTTTTTGGTTACCCAAACTTTACCGTCGTCGGTACCCACCCATAATACTCCGGCTTCGAGGTAAGATTCCTCCAGGGTAACAATTGTGAAGTACGGCACACTCCCGGTACCGTGTGTATTGAGCGTGTCGTTTGTGGTCAGGTCGGGACTGATTTCGGTCCAGCTATCTCCACGATTGGTTGATTTTACCACTTTGTTCCCGCCGTGATACATCGTTTTTGCGTTATGCGGGGAAACAACAATCGGGGCATTCCAGGCCCAACGGTCCATTTTATCATATTGAATACCAGAAGATTCTCCTGTTTCCTGGTCGATGCGGCTAATCGAGCCGTTCTGAGATTCATTATATAACCAGCGACTGTCATCCCAATCCACCACATTGAACATAACATCGCCGCCGCCGGTGGTTTTCCATTCTTTGCCTCCATCCACGGTTTCCCACACACTGATCCCGATGATGTACACATGCTCGGGGTTTGTCGGATCGATCCTTACCTGCTGATAATAATAATCCGGACCGCCACCGATGCTCTGACCATCCGGGCTCACTTTCTTCCAGGTTTTTCCTCCGTCGTTTGAACGGTACACTTCATCTCCTTTTTCATTCTGGCCTTTTTTCGGGCCGATGCCGTTTTTCATCATTTCCCATCTCTGATCTGTTGGCAGGCTGTCGATATTGCAGTTTTCAATATTGGCATATATCACTTTAGGATTACTGGCAGATATATCGACGCCGATTCGCCCCAGGATACCAACCGGCAGTCCGCCTGCGAGTTTTGTCCAATATGATCCGCCATTGGTGGATTTGTAGATTGCACTGCCCGGACCGCCCGCGTTAAAGGTCCAGGGTTTGCGTTCCTTATCATAAGCTGCGGCAATTAATACGTCAGGATTGGTGGGATCGATGCACAGGTCGATGATTCCAATTTCGCGGTTATCGGCAACTACTTTCAGAACCTGCTTCCAGGTTTTTCCGCCATCGGCGGTTTTAAATACTCCTTTATCACCCTTTTGCGAATACAAGGGGCCTTCAGCTGCCACCCAAACGATATCCGAATTTTTGGGGTGGATGATGATCCGGCCAACATGCTGCGAATTTTTCAATCCCATATTGTTCCAGGTTTTCCCTCCATCGGTGGATTTATAAATCCCATCGCCATAATAGGCTGTCCGGCTGTTATTTGCCTCACCCGTTCCCACCCAGATCACATCCGGATTTTTTTGATCGAGGGCGATGTCACCGATACTGATTGCGCCGGCTTCATCGAAAACCGGGACAAAGGAGATGCCGTTGTTGACGGTTTTCCACAAGCCGCCCGAAGCCAATGCTGCATAAAACGTTGCAGGGTTCTTTTCATAAACGGCAAAATCAACGAACCGTCCGGTAGGTACTGTAGAGTCGCATGGTGCCTGTCCGATCGGGACCGATAATTTTATTCCGGAAAACCTGGCGGGACTGGTTTGGAACGATGTGAACTTTCGTCACCGCTTTTCAACACTGCCACCTCCCGCCTGTGAATCATGGTGTTACGGGGGCCTCAATTTCACAGTTCCCGGGATCGATCATGATCAGACCCGAAATTTTCCAGGAATACATCTATGATATTCTGAAAGACCTGGTCAGGACCGGTTTTAAGAATATCCTGATCATCAACGGTCATGGCGGGAATACCGAGCCGATGCAAAAAGCGATCACTAAATTGCACATGGAAACCGGGGCTTACTTTATGATCATCAGCTGGTGGGAAGCGGCCTGGAACCTGGCCGAAGCGGTTAACCGGTGGGAGATGATGGAAACATGGAAGTAGAGACGCATAATTGCGTCTAAAAACAAGGCTCATGAATTAAGAGAAGGACAAAGGAGAAGTTTAGAGATTCGAAAACCAGTTTTGAATTTTGAAGTACAAGATTCAAGTAGGGGCGACCTTCGCGGGGATGACAGAACAACGCCTTCACGTCCTTGACGCCCTCTCTTCCTCACACCCTCCCGTCCTCCCGTCCTTAACCCCCTCACGCCCTAACCTCCTAACCTCCTCACCTCTTAACCGTTCTTTTATTAACACCCTATTTTGTTTGGAAAACTCATTTTATGCCCTATCTTAGTAGTGATATAATCCCGGGAGTGGTTAGATTGTACCTGGAAGAAACCCTTGCTAGCTATGAAATTTGAAGTTGGTATCGACATCGGATCAATCTCGGTCAATACCGTTTTAATTGATCAAACCGGTAAAATCAGGGAAGAATTTTACGATTACTGTTACGGAAAACCATTTCACCAGTTGCTGGCCCGTTTAGAGAGTTTATTTGCAAGCTACCCCGAAGAAGACATGAAATTCATGGTTTTTACAGGGATGGGTGGGAAGAAAGCAGCAGAAGTATTGGGTGGGATGCATATTAATGAGATCATTGCCCAATCCACGGCGGTTTCCCGGCTTTACCCGGAGATACGCACCGTTATTGAAATGGGAGGCGAAGACTCAAAATTGATCTTTATGGATCAGGGAACGGTTGAAAATATTTCCCGGCTTTCGGATTTTTCCATGAACAGTTTGTGCGCCGCCGGTACGGGTTCGTTCCTCGATCAGCAGGCCAAACGCATCGGGGTAAAGATTGAGAAGGAATTTGGTGAAATGGCCCTTAAATCCAAAAATCCGCCTCGGATCGCAGGCCGGTGCAGTGTTTTTGCCAAAAGTGATATGATCCATCTTCAGCAGGTTGCTACTCCGGTTGAGGATATCATTGCCGGATTGTGTTTCGCTGTGGCAAGAAACCTGAAGAGCACCCTCGGCCGCGGAAAACATTTTGTCACGCCGGTGATGTTCCAGGGCGGAGTGGCTGCAAATGCGGGCATGGTAAGAGCTTTCCGCGAAGTGTTGGATCTGGATGAACATCAACTGATTATTCCGGACCACTACGCTTCTATGGGGGCTATCGGCGCTGTTTTCCATACCCGGAACAATATGGCCGGTCTATCGGACTACCGCGGCCTGAATGCCTTACGATCCTACCTGAGTGAATATGAAAAATCGACCGGTCAGAGCCTCTCCCCGCTCATACCCCCGGCATCGAAACATATTAAGGATATTGTTCCCCTGCCTTCCGGAAATGAAAAGACGGAAGTTTACCTTGGGCTTGATGTGGGTTCCCTGAGCACCAACCTGGTACTGATAAATACCAATAACGAGGTTGTCGCACGAAGGTATCTCCCAACTGCCAGTCAGCCAATAGAGGCAATACGGAAGGGACTCCGGGAGATTGCTGAGGAGGTTGGCGACAGGATCATCATCAAGGCTGCCGGAACCACCGGCTCAGGCCGTTATCTGACCGGTGATTTTATCGGTGCCGATTCCATTCAGAATGAGATAACCGCCCAGGCTACGGCCACCATTTTTTATGATCCTGAAGTGGATACTATTTTTGAAATTGGAGGTCAGGACTCAAAATATATCCGGATTGAAAATGGAGTTATCGTTGATTTTGAAATGAATAAGGTTTGTGCTGCAGGAACAGGATCCTTTCTGGAAGAACAGGCTGAACGACTTGATATCAATATTATTAAAGAATTTGAGAAGCTGGCATTTGAATCTGCAGCTCCGTCGAAACTGGGTGAAAGATGCACCGTTTTTATGGAGAGCGATCTGAATTCCTACCAGCAAAAAGGGGAAGAAAAAGAGAACCTGATTGCCGGACTTGCCTACTCCACGGTATTGAACTATCTGAACCGGGTGGTAGGTGATAAATCAGTTGGAAACAGGATCTATTACCAGGGAGGGGTTACCAATAACAAAGCCGTTATTTCTGCATTTGAACAGGTTACGGGCAAGGAGATCCATATCCCACCCCATTTTGACATCACCGGGGCCATCGGCGCAGCCATGCTTGCCCGGGATAGTATGGCGCCCGGCCAGCTAACGAGGTTCAAGGGTTTTCATGTCAGCGACGTGGCCTATGCCACTGATACTTTTGTCTGCAAGCATTGCGCAAACCATTGCGAGATCCATGAGGTGCGGATTGAAGGCGAGAGACCCCTTTTCTTCGGGGGGATCTGCGATAGGTATGATGCAGAGGAACGTAAGGGTATGGG
>JBBAAF010000041.1:0-27897 GCA_041658425.1 Bacteroidales bacterium
CCGCCACCCAGTACCAGGCCAAGTTTGTAGTTTGTCATAGTTATCAGTTGTCAGTTGTCAGTTGCAAGTTACAGGTTGCAGGCTCTGAGGCTGGCCATTATGGTACTTGAATCTTAAACTTCAAAATTCAGGACTCTTAATTCGAATCTATAAATTCTCACTCTCCTCCATCATTGCTCTCAGGTTGTCCTCCGGTGTATTCGGCGGAATGGCGCAGCCGGCATTAAGGATAAAACGGTTGGTTTTACCCATTATTTTAATCAATTCCTGTGTTTTGAACCTTACCTCCTCCGGCGTGCCGAGGGCAAGTACGCCGCTGGGATCAATATTACCGATCAGGGTAACCCTGTTTTTAAACACCTCAGCGATCTTGTGGATATCGGTTTTATAGTCGAGCTCCAGGGCATCTGCGCCGGTTGCAATCATCTCATTCAGAATCAGCTCTGTGTTGCCGCAAATATGCAGGGTATAAGGCATTCCGGCTTTGTGGGCCTCCTCCACTACCCTTTTTTCGTATGGAAATGCATACTGTTTATACAGCTCCGGCGAAATCAGGTCGGGACCGGCCGGACTATCCCCGTTGGAGACCATATCGCAGCCGGTTTGGGCCATCAGGCGGATAAACTGACTGGTGGCTTCGGTACAATATTCAAGCAGTCCGGCTTTGTCATCCTCCTCAGCCACATAAAGATCCATCATCCAATCGGCAGATCCTCTTACCATACCGGCCAGAGAGAACGGGGCCTGGTCGCAGTTGCCCCGGACATAGATGTCATCACCTACGAATTTCTTGATCAATCGCACCGCTTCGAGCCAGTTGATCACGTATTGGTAATTCTCAATATTTACAGGCGGCAGGTTTCGCCAATCTTTCAGGTCGGTGAGGATACCCAGGTGGCAACGTGCCGGCTCATTGTCCGGAAAATCAACCGGAACGCCCAAAGCACCTGCCAGTGTAACTGTATCCATATCTACCAGTATCCCGTCAAACTCATACTTTTCCACCGACCGCACCATAGCTTCGGCCATGATTCCCGGATCCTCGCGGAACTGCTTCATAGTTACCCCATACTCACGGGCTGCCATCATGAAATTATGCAGCATTACCGGAACTCTGTCAGTAGGCTTGCCGCTCAGGGCGGCGGAGATTCGTTCTTTGTGGGTCATTACTGTTTATGATGTGCTGATTAATTGATGTGCTGATGTGCTGATTAATTGATGTGATGATGTGCTGATTAGTTGATGTGTTGATGTGCTGATTAGAAGATTAGCTGATAGGATGATAGGAGCAGTGTAGGGGTACTTGAATTTATTCATATATTTAAACGCGGATTGATGGTAAATTATCAGAAAATCAAGCAACTATAAGAGTTTCTTACAATCAGCACATCAGCACATCAGCACATCAACACATCAACTAATCAGCACATCATCACATCTGCTCTAATGTCTTTCCTTTGGTTTCAAAGAGAAACTTACGAAAGAAGAAGAAACTGATCAGGGTTGCTACCGCGTAAAACAGGAAGATATACCCGATCCCCTTGCCGTTGGTGAAGCCGGCGGCGATGGTCGGGAAAAGGAATACCGTAATGGCGTTGAAGAACCAGTGCGAGAAAGATCCGATCGAGGCACCGCGGGCCCGGATATTGTTCGGAAACATCTCCGATAAAAGCACCCAGATTACCGCACCCTGTGAGGAGGAGAAAAAGGCCACGAAACCGATCAGCATAACAACCAGTAACCAGCTTCCCAAAGCTCCTGTGATATAGGCAAAGGCGAAAAGGGTGAGAAAAATAGTCATCCCGATGGATCCGATGAGGAGCATCTTTCTCCGGCCGATCTTATCGATCAGGCGCATGGCTATCAATGTAAATATCAGGTTAGTGAAGCCAATGATAACCGTCTGGAGAATGGCAGAATCGGTAGTGAACCCAGCTGTACGAAAAATATCGGTTGTATAATACATCACGATATTGATCCCGGTAAATTGGTTGAACATCCCAACGGCAATGCCGATCATAACCAGCTTCAGATAAGGCTTTTTGAACAGGTAGACCGCTTTCTCGAGCACCTCTGTATTGACTGAATCGCGGATTTCGGTAAGGAGTTGCTCGGTATCGGTTCCAGGGTTCACTTCATCAAGAACCTGGCGGGCCTGATGAATGTACCCTTTCATCACGAGCCAGCGAGGGCTCTGGCTCACCCGGAACAACAGTATAAAAAAGACCAGGGCCGGCAAGGCACCGGAAATAAACATCCAGCGCCAATTGTTGTCACCGGTATTCAACAACAGGTAATCGGAGAAAAAGGCCACGAGGATCCCCACGACGATTGCGAGCTGGAAGGTGATGGCGAGCCGGCCGCGATAGTCAGCCGGGGCTATTTCTGCAATATACAGGGGAGACAAAACCGATACACCGCCGATGGCCAATCCACCTATCACCCGGAACGCGATGAACGAATGGAAATTCCAGGCCAGACCGCTTCCTATGGCAGAAATCAGGAACAAAAGTGCCAGTACCCGGAGTACAAGACGCCGGCCGAAATAATCGCCAGGGCGTCCAACAGCCAGTGCACCTACCACACAGCCAATCAGCGCAGAGCTCACTGCCCAGCCCTTCATGGTGTCGGTCAGACCGAAATGCTGTGTAAAAAAAGGAATGGCGCCATTGATCACGGCCGTATCAAATCCGAATAGCAGCCCCCCTAAAGCTGCTACGAAGGTGTATAGGTACAAAGGTTGCTTCATAATTCTGATGAGTTTTTGATGTGCTGATTAGTTGATGTGTTGATGTGCTGATGTGCTGATGTGCTGATTGTAAGAAACTCTTATAGTTGCTTGATTTTCTGATAATTTACCATCAATCCGCGTTTAAATATATGAATAAATTCAAGTACCCCTACACTGCTCCTATCATCCTATCAGCTAATCTTCTAATCAGCACATCAACACATCAACTAATCAGCACATCATCACATCAATTAATCAGCACATCTTCTTATCAACACATCAATAAATTGCACCTCCGCATCATTTCGTTCATTGACCGGATCAAGGAATTTTTCCTGCAATACCTGGTAAGCCAGATGGGCCATCTGAACATAATCCGGATTATTATACAGGATAGATGCCTCGGAATAGGTCCATAAAATGCGGGCAGTCAGTACACACGAAAGATTTGCTTCCACCGGATTTCCCTGAAGATCGGCCGCCCATGAAAACATCGTCGCGACGGAACTCCATGCCACTTTGAACAGTGCGGCGAAGTTCCGCCCTCATACAGGTTGTCGCACAATTCCACCCGAAAAGCCCCTCCCTCCTGGGCTGCAAGAGCCGAAGCGAGGGAACCTGCGCATACCTCAAGAATTGGTTTATTCATAAAACCGACAACTGACAACATCTTCGGTCTATTTATCAACCAGATAATATTCTACCGTAGTGACCACCCGTATGATCTTCTTATAAGGAGTGCTCATGTCGCGGTCTTCGATAGTGAATAGTCCCTGGGTGGCTTTTTTGATTTTACCGACTTTGGATTTGGAATCGGAAGCGAATTTCTCAGCGGCTTCGCGGGCATTTATGGTGGCCGATTCGATCATGGCCGGCTTAATTGAGTTCAGTTGAGTAAACAGGTATTGCACCTGGCTCATATATTGATCCTGATTCAGCACTATCCCTTTACCAACCAAGTCGGTGAGACGGGTAATGGCCGCAGTCATCAAGGCTGCCTGATTAATCCGAACCGTCATCTGGGCCCTGCCCACATATCGGAATTCCACAAACTGGTTGTTTCCCCCGTAGATATTTGCTTTCTGATCATTGATATTGATCATTCCTATGGCAATGTCATCTTTGGTAAATCCTGCATTTGTCAGGAAATCGAGTATGATTTTCTGCTTCCGGTCGAGGGTCGACTGCAATTCGGACAAATTGTTACTGGCCTCGCTGAAAGTGATCGGCCAGACTGCGAGATTAGCATCCACTTCCATCTCGGCAAGCCCTTTGACCACTACAGACCGATCCAGTTTCTTAAACTTGATGAGTGAATTACCCAAAACTAATGCTGCAATAACCAGTCCTAATGCCAGGGTTCCGGCAGCAACGGCTAATTGTGATTCATTTTTCGACATAATGGTAAAATGATTGGATTACTAATCTGCATCTTCCAAAGGTAACCACTAGTTTGAACTATTTAAATCCGGTCAGCAAAAAATCCACATAAGGGTTTGAAAACTAAGGCCGAATCAGTATCATTGTTAATCATTAAACAATTTAATCACCAGCTCATGAAAACCTCTACCAAATTTGAGAGCAGTCTGACCATTATGCTATTAGCACATCAGCACATCAGCACATCAGCACATCAACTAATCAGCACATCATGAAAGAAGCCCGCTCCTCTCCAGCAAAGCATGCGGTTTTGGTTCCTTGCCGCGGAATCTGACATAGAGTTCCATCGGGTGCTCGCTGCCTCCTTTTTCAAGAATATTTTTGCGGAAGGATGCAGCCACTTCGCGGTTAAAGATTCCTTTTCCTGCGAACAGGGCGAAAGCATCTGCATCGAGGACTTCGGCCCACTTATAACCGTAATAGCCTGCTGCGTAGCCGCCTGCAAAAATATGGCTAAAGCCCGTGCTGACTGAACTACCCGGGATTTTCCGGAAAAGCTGCGTGTCATCCATGGCTTGCTTTTCAAAGGCAACCGGATCTCCGCCAAAGGGTTCCGGTAAAGTATGCCAGGCCATATCCAGAAAACCGAAGCCAAGCTGGCGCTCAAACGCATATCCTTCGAGGAAGTTTTTCGATTCGATGAGCCGGTCGATCAGTTCCGCCGGGATCTTTTCACCGGTCTCGAAATGAACGGCAAACAGGTCGAGCCATTCTTTCTCCAGGGCCCAGTTTTCCATCACCTGGCTCGGCAATTCGACGAAATCGCGGTACACATTGGTACCCGAGACCGATGGATAGGTGCACTGCGAAAGCATTCCGTGCAGGGCATGGCCAAATTCATGAAGGAAGGTGGTCACCTCATCAAAGGTCAGGAGGGATGGTTTTGTGGAAGTGGGTTTGGAAAGATTGCACACGAGCGAAACATGCGGTCTGACTGTCAAACCATTAAGATTCGACTGCGCCCGGAAATCAGTCATCCATGCCCCTCCCTGTTTACCCGGCCGGGGAAAAAAATCGAGATAAAGCAACGATAGGAATTCCCCGTTTTCATCCTTCACCTCATAAGTCATCACATCAGGATGATAAACCGGGATTCCGCTGATTGCATCAAACTGCAAACCGTATAATTTATTGGCCAGCAGGAAAATACCTTTGATCACATTTTCGAGTTTGAAATAGGGCTTCAGCAGCTCCTCCCGGAAATTGTATTTCTTCTGGCGAAGTTTTTCGGCGTAATAACTCCAGTCCCACGATTCGAGTTCAAAATCGGCACCCTCAGAATGCGCAAAACCGGCCACTTCGGCCAATTCATTTTGTGCTGCCGGTTTTGAATACCGGTGAATATCATCGAGAAAGGTCATCACTTTTGCCGACGATCCTGCCATGCTCTCTTTCAGCATATAGGAAGCATAATCCGGTTCCTTCATCATCAAAGACATTTCTATCCGGAGGTTAACGATTTCCTCTATCAGGGCTTTATTGTCATGTTCGTTTCCCTGGTTACCCCGGGCACCGAACGCTCTGATCATTTTCTCGCGCAGATCCCTTCGGTCGGAATATTTCAGAAATGGTACATAGCTTGGAGCGTGCAGGGTAAAAACCGATCCTTTTAATTTGCGGCTTTCGGCCTCCTGGGCTGCAGCTTCCTTAACGAAACCGGGCAGGCCCGACAGATCAACTTCATCCGTCAGATGTAGGAAAAATGCGTTGGTCTCGGCAAGCACATTATCCGCAAACTGAAGAGTCAGCATTGACAATCTTGACCGTATTTCAGCAAACCGCTTTTTCGACACCTCATCGAGCCTGGCTCCGTTCCTGACAAAATCCCGATGCCAGTTATACAGTACCATGGATTGCTCGGGAGAAAGTAACAGGTTAGAGGTTAAATGGTTAGGGGTTATTGGTTGCCGGTTGCCGGTTATCGGTTGTGGGTTATGATTGTTATGAAGGTTATGAAGGGTGTCGATTCGGCTGAAAAGAGCGGGATTCATCAGCATCCGGCTGGAATATTCAGTGAGCAGTTGCGAAGCTTCCTGGGCAACCTGCTGCAGTTTCTCAGTGGTTTCGGCATGGCTCAGGTTAAAGAGAATTCCGGCTACAATTCCAAGGCGTTCCCCGTTCTGCTCCAACGGGAGTATCGTATTTTCAAACGTCGGTTCATCAGGGTAAGCAGCGATGCGAGCAATTTTCTCTTCCGCATCCCGGATCAGGGTTTCGATGGCGGGGATAAAATAAACTTCATGAATAAGGTCAAACGGCGGAGCCTGGTATTTGCTCACGAAGGGGTGCAACAAGGGATTGTTGGATATAGGATTGCTCATAATTTTTATTCTTCTCGTTATTATTCTTCGATTATTACAAACTCATCGGATCCCTCAACACGTTCCAGTTCAGTACCAACCGGCAGTTTAATATAGGGAAGGATAGCAGGATCATAATTCGCGATTGCATTAATACTGAATACCTTACTGGTTTCAGGATCATCAAGGTACTCTTCGGTTTCAGTACCTGAAAGGAATCTCCATCCGCTATCCTCCTCTTTTTCCATAATTGGATGGTTATTTCATTCGGGGGGAAAGATACGAACTTTGAATGTGATCGATTTGTGAGGTCCGTGCCTATTTGTTCAGTTGGATTTTCTGCATCACAAGACCATAGTGGCTTCCCGGCGGATTTTCATTGATCTTGACACCATTCCAATCGGGAGCAAAATTGCCGGAATACCAGAGCCAGGCCGTACGTCCATCAGCGCTGATAAATTTCGATGGAATATTGAAGGTTCCTGCCAAAATCCACAAAGTGCGGGGATCCGATTTTAACGGGGTATCCATTGATCCCTGTTTCACCGAATAGCGGTTTCTCAGGAGTATGGGGCGTTTCAGTCCAGGTCCGGCCATAATCCTTGCTGGTTCGGAATCCCACAAAAGGCCCCATCCAGGGCCAATTGATTAGCTGGTCACCGTAACCGGCCTGGCCCGAAGGATCGAGGCAGTAGGTGCCAAAATACCATACCCCATTGAATATCAAACTTCCACATGGATACCGGCCATGGTAGGGACTTGCTGAAGCGTACTTCATGCCGAGGCTATAGACTTTCAGATTCAAAGGATCATCGCCTTCGATCACGGCCTGACCGGTGCGGGCTTTATCGCCCTCAAATGAGCTGGAACAATCATACGATCCATCGAGTCTCCAGGTACAGCCATCGGTCCAGGGTGAGTACAAATTACCGTCGTCGGCCCACGTTGGATAACAGGTATCGCCAAAATGAAAACCGCTTTTCACACCTGGCAGGGTAATACCCGTAATCTCTTTCGATGCCGGGAACGGACAATCGGCAGGTGCTTCGGATTTCCATGCGACAGGTGGAAAGGTGAAATTATCAGGCTTCAACTGAGCCCTCAGCATCGGAGATATAATACACAATAAGAACAGGATGCGTAGTTTCATCGGTTCAATTTTTTGGTTAGCAGGCTTACGTTTTGTCTGCATAAAGTTAGTAGAAAAGTAATTAGCGCGAAGCGCATAAATGATTGTGCATTCATGCGGAAAAATATCGGGAAAAAATAGTTGCCCCGATTTTTCCATTCCAACCGACGCACCGCATCTATATCAACAAATGGCTGTTGAATGAAAGATCTATTCCAAAACAATTACCATAAAGGTACCATGCAACTAAAGCAGCGCGCCTCTACCAAAGCCAGGGCACAAACCTCTTGGTCCGCTTCATGTATTGCCGGTATTCCTCTCCGAAATAAGTCAGGTTCTCGCGCTCCTCCACCCTCACGGTAATGTAGAGGAAAATGGTTGCTGCTTCGGCATATATCAGCATAATGACTGACGGATTTTTAAGAGCGATTCCCCAGGTGAGATAGAGCAATGAGGCATACATCGGGTGGCGGATATACCGGTAGACGCCGGTGGTAATCAAGCTGGTAGTGTGTTCAAAGCCGAAAAGTGTCGGATCCTTCCGCTCACGGTTGATCCGGCCGGCAGCCTTAAATCGGTATAAACCATCGATGACCGGATAAATGGATATCAGCAAAAGTATCCATGAAAAAACCTGGTGCACCGAAAGCGGATCCTTAAACCAGTAACGAATATTGCTGATCAGGAGCCAGAGCATTAGCTCCCATGCGAAAAACCGGAAGAAGCCGTGATTTCTAATACTGCCCAATGAACTCCATGACAGATAGATAATGGGTAAGCTCCCGATCAGGAATGCGATGATATTTGCAGTGGACTGATTCATGGATGTAATTAATTTTGCTGTTCTTCGTCGAATGAATAACTTATTTCAATACCAAATTCATCAAACCATGAAATTCCGAAAATTTTCATTTGTAATAGTCCTTTCGCTGGTCTATTTTCTTCCGGCCTGCAATCCGGCGGATATTTCACGGCAGTGGCCGCAATTCCACGGTTACATGGGCAAGGGAATCTTCGACCAAACAGATGTTCCCGCAACGTGGAACCTGCAGACCGCTGAAAATGTGCTTTGGAAAGCGGGCAAAATTATCTGGGATCGCATTGCTGATGAAGGAGTTCCAAAAGAGCGGCGCCATACGAAATCTACTTATGCCAACCCTACACCAGCAATCACTGACGGTATGATTATTTTCAGAACACAGCATTCCATGATTGCGATCGGGAAAAAATAAATCAAAACTGAACAGAAATGAAATTTATAAAAAAAACCGGGTTGATCCCCTTCCTTGTTTTCTTAATGGCCTCCTGCAGCTATCTGCCTGATGAGCAAATACTTCCAAGTGCCATTACGATTTATGAGTACCGGGATTATATTGAGATCAATCCTACCAGCAATCAATATTCCAAAACCGGATTGGTTTTTTATCCGGGCGGACTGATTGACCCTCATGCCTATATTGAACCGCTGTCGAAATTTGCCATTGCCGGCAAGGCTCACAAGGTGGTTATCGTGAAAATGCCGGGCAACCTGGCAGTTTTGGATGACAATCAGGCTGCCTGGATTTACAATGATTTCCCCGATGTGCAGCAATGGGTCATCGGAGGGCATTCGCTGGGCGGGGTTATGGCCTGTTCGGTAGTGGATAAATATCCGGATTTTTTCAAGGGTTTAGTTCTGATGGCTGCCTATCCGCAGTCCTCCACTAACCTGAATGACTGGTCAGGTTCAGTACTGTCCCTTCGCGGGCAGTATGACGGATTGGTCGACAGCCTCAAAATCGCCTCTTACATTCGGCTCCTGCCTACTCCCTGGTGGATCAATAAGATCGAAAACTACCCGGACGGCAAAGTTTCAAAAACGGTGTATTTCACCATCCCTGGCGGTAACCATAGCCAGTTTGGAAATTACGGCATCCAGAAGGGTGATGGAGTCGCCACAATCACGCATGAAGCTCAGGCCGAGCTTGTTTCATCACTGATTCTTAAATTTTTTACCGAAAACGGCTGGGAATATGGCAACTAAAAATAAAATCCTGCAACTCTTGCTGCTAGTGACACTTTTTGTCACCACAAATAGTATTCAAGCGCAAAAAACCGATATTTCAATCCGCGTATTCCCGTCATCCTGGTACAATTCTTATTATGAACCGGGGTTCGATGGTGGAGGCCTTTGTGTAACCTATCATCCGATTCTTAACAAAATTTACCGATTGAATATTTCCGGGGAATTCTCTGTTTTGCGATCGAGGAATGAAGTTTTGCTGGGGTTCGGAATTAATAAAACCATCTGGCAGGCAGAGCGGTTCAGAGTCAGCACCGAGGCTAATCTCCTTAACGGAATCGATCTGTATAAGCCCTATCCGTTATATGTCGGGGGTATCGAAGTGTTGGGACGGTTTGATTACTATCTGAAAAAGAAATTGACTCTTTTTGCCGCGATCGGCGCACGGGTTACAGTTTGTCCGGGGTACCGGAGTTTCGGGGTGTGGAAGCACAGTTCGTGGCCAATAATGGTGGGAGTCAGGTTTTAGAAATACATGAGATTTTCTGGCCTTCATACAGCAGGAACAGCAGTTCCTTTAGGCGAGCTTTGCCTAAAAAGTCTCTGGAAAACCAGTTTACTGATATTTTGCACCTTAACACTTTCAACCCCTTCTGCTTTAATACCAGGAAAGCACAATACAACTCCCATTACCGGTTGTACCGGTTACAATCCAGCCAAATTAACTTTCACGACGGCAACTTCCGGCGGCTTACCCCCCTATGCTTACCAGTGGCAGCTAAACGATATTGCTATTCCCGGAGACACACTATCCTCCTTTGATCCGCCTCAAATAACCGTAGCCGGGTCCTACAGTTACAATTGTGCGATAACCGATGCCAGTGGAACAGTTGTTACAACCAGTCCAAAAGTAATTACCGTCGTTGCTGATCCCACCGTTACAATTACAGGAGCCGGAATAGTTTGCTTAAATACAACTATAACATTAACTTCCATTGTCACTGATGGAATCGGAACCATTTCGTATCAATGGCAATCGTCTGTTGAAAATGTTACGTTTAACAGTATTCCCGGAGCTACAGCTTCAACTTATTCGCCTGTGACCTCAATAGCTGGCACACTGTATTATCGTGTTAATATATACCCAGCTGTGGGATCGTGTAACAATGCTGCATCCGCGCCGGTGGCAGTTACAGTGAACGCATTACCCACCACGTCATTGATTTATCATCTCTAAACAACACAAATACAAGAACTTAACTAATAAAAACAAATCATTAAAAAAACAAATCATGAAAACAAAACTTCGATTATTAAAATGGCTTATGATGATGATGCTCTCGGCGAGTGCGCTGGGGGCGTGGGCACAGGTGGGCACTTTAACACAAACAGGAGATATGACTGTTTGTCAAAATTCAACTGAGCCTTACGGTGTAATGCTAACCACCGGCTCCACGTATACATGGAGCATCATTGCCGGTTCCGGCGGTGCAGGTTCCATTACAAATGGGGTGGCTCCAAATAACCTGATCTCTGTTAACTGGACTAGTTCCGGAACTTGCATATTACAGGTCACTGAAACGACTCTTACTTGTACGGGGATTCCCGTTAATATTCAGGTTACTGTATTACCTGGTTTATTGCCTGGCACAGTTTCGGCTGATCAGACCATCTGTTATAACACTATTCCTGCTCAATTAACGGCCACCGCTCCTATAGGTGATAATGGAACGATTAACTACCAATGGGAATCCTCCATTGATGGTGGTGCGACATGGCTAATAGAAGCAGGTGCTACCAACTTGACCTATGCTCCGGGTGCATTGACTCAGACGACCATGTATCATTTGATCCAGACTTCAGGACCTGCTTGCGGTACGGTAACCACAAATAATATTACCATCACCGTTCAGCCTCAGTTGATCACTTCGCCAATCTGGCACAAATAACCGATAATCCACCTCACCCCCTTCCCCCTCTCCCGCGCTCGCAAGCTCACGGGAGAGGGGGCGCTCCGGCTGGGCAACTGATAACAGACAACCGACAACCAATTATGCTAAGCCTGATACACTATTTGCTCCTGTTGGCTTTAGTGCTGTTCAGCGCCTTTAGGGCTGCTGCGCAGTTGCCTATACCCGACAAGGTATGTGTCGGGGCCAGCAAAAGCTATTGGGTGGATTCGACCGCGAACCCGGGCTCCACTTATACCTGGGCCATTGACGGCACCGTGGTGCAGAGCGGCACGACATGCGTATTTGCCCATACCTGGAACTTCGAAGGCACCTTCGAGTTGACGCTCAAGCAGGTTTCGGCCAAAGGCTGCAGCAGTGAGGCCAGCATAACGATTTCAGTTTATCCTTCGGTAAGTGACCCGGGCTTCGGCATCAAGATCTTCCCGAACCCGTTATATGGGCCGGATGTTAAATTTCAGTTGGCTTTGCCGGTTAGTTCCAGGGTAATTATCGAACTTTTTGAACCGAACGGGCAGCTGATCAGCAGAATTTTCGATGGGTATTTATCCGGAGGGGAATCCAAAACAATTATATACAACGGTCACTTACCTCAGGGAGTTTATCCTTATCAGATAATGACTGATAATCAGGTTATTAACGGTAGAATCATCATTATCAGGGTGTATTAAAGGCTCCCCGGCCTTTAGTCCGGAGTTGGTCAGGTGCCCCCTTCCACTTGTGCCTTTATGCCCTTTTTGTATCTTCGCACCATAATAAAATCTATGATACCCCTTTTATTTATTGGCTTGATGGTCCTGAGTTTCGGAATCTTTGCCCTCCGGAAATCATTTCGATATACCTACACCCTCCTCCTACTAATCGCCTCTATCACCCTCACCACCCTTGCCTCTCTATTTCCTCACGTCCTCACTCCCTCACGTCCTTACGTCCTCACTCCCTCACGCCCTCACGTTCTCAGCACCGGATTCACTATCGGTTTTCTTTGTGTTGGTGATCAACTTCACCACCTTCACCGCGTTCCTTTTTGCGCGCGGTTATCTGAAGTCCTATTACGATAAACAAACCTCCCTGCGCTGGTCGGTGCACCTTTGGGCCTATATCTGGCTTTATTTTTCGATGATACTGGTGGTTATCCTGCGAGATGGATTTGCTTTCCTGGTGGTCTGGGAGCTTATGGCTGTTTCATCGTTCCTGCTGGTCATCTTTGAGGCAGATGACCGGAAAGTATTAAAGACCGGTATCAACTACCTGGTCCAGATGCATTTGGGATTACTTTTTCTGCTGGTTGCTTTCCTGAAGCCCATCCTGCAGCTCCTTCGCCAGTATCCGGATTAATGTCGGGAGTGATGATCAAGATGGGTATTTACGGGATCATGGGTGTAATGATGGCCATCGTGCTGCACGATCTGAAGCGGCTTTTAGCTTATCATAGCATAGAAAACATCGGTATAATCGGCATCGGAATCGGCCTTGGAGTGCTGGGCATGGCCACTGGTAACAATACCCTCACCCTGCTCGGATTCAGTGGAGGCTTACTGCATGTTCTCAATCACAGCCTGTTTAAATCACTCCTGTTCTTCAATGCCGGATCGGTTTACCAGGCTACCCATACACGAAATATCGATCAACTTGGCGGGTTAGCGAAAAAGATGCCCTATACGGCTGCCTTTTTTCTGATCGGATCACTCGCGATCTGCGGATTACCTCCCTTTAATGGATTTATTTCAGAATTTCTGATTTATCTCGGCCTGTTTAAAAGCTTCCCCGAATCCAGCTTATATTTCAGTATCCTATTGTTAATCAGTCTCATTGGATTAACACTGATCAGAGGACTGGCCATTTTTTGTTTTACAAAGGCTTTCGGAATCGTTTTTCTGGGCCAGGCCCGGAGCAACCGGACCCACATGGGGATGCGGATATACCGCGGGCGATGAAAAGCAGCAATATACAGCCACTTCCTGGGCAGATAATTTCAGCGCCCTGGCTAACCCGATTCTGGGAACCAAAAAAAATACCGTACACATCGGTGAAAATAATCTCTTTCCTGTTTATGCTGCTCATTCTGGTACTCACAATTTTTAAAATCCTTTAACCGATGGCCGGAATTCCACTGATCCTCCTCGCCGCGGTTTTCTTTCCCGGTATAATTATCCGAACCAAGAGCATCGTCAGCGGCCGGAAAGGGCCCGGCATTCTCCAGCCGATGCTGGATATCCGGGTATTATTCGGCAAAGGCAGTGTATATAGCACCACTACCGGCTGGGTATTCAAGCTTGCCCCGGTTATCGGACTGGCCACGATGTTAACTGCCCTTACCGTGGTTCCCTTTGCAAACATGCCCGCTCTCATACCTTTCCAGGCTGATTTCGTCTTTTTCTCCTATATGCTCGCCCTGGGAAAGTTCTTCACGATTATCGGGGCGCTTGATACCGGCAGCAGTTTCGAAGGGATGGGCGCCAACCGGGAAGCCCTTTATTCGATGCTGGTAGAGCCCGCTTTTCTGGTACTGATGGGCACTTTCGCCATGCTCACCGGCTACACGTCATTTTCCGATATGTTCATGGCTTTCCATGTTTCGGGAAACCCGATCATTACGGTATTCGGGCTCATCGGGTTTTACCTTCTGGTGCAGATCGCTCTGATCGAACTCAAGACGGTGAACATGGCCAGCCTGATCTTTGTATCAGCCGAAACCCTGATATTCAAAGCAATCATTGTACCGTATTTCCTCTTCCGTATAATCAATCAAACCAAAGTTTATAAAGTCCATTCGAAGGCTTTCCCTTCATTCTACTCCCTTTTATTCACCATGGCAGGTCTTTTTGTGAGCATCATCCTCTCCAACATTCTTAAAAACCCCAGTCTGGATGCAGTGTTCCTCACGATTGCCCTGTTCACCCTCTTTACAGGCGTTCTTTTAATCATCACCCACAGGAGAATTTTCTCGCACATGGTAGGTTTTCTCGTCGTAGAAAATGCCGTCTTTTTCTTCTCTCTGGCAGTCGGCAGTGAAATGCCCATGCTGATCAACATCGGCATATTACTCGATATTTTCGTCAGCGTACTGATTATCGGCGTTTTGATGAACCGTATCGGTACACAGTTCAGCGATCTGGAGTCCGATAATCTGACCAGTTTAAAACATTAGGCATGATAGCAGTCTACTTCATATCAGCCTTTTTGATTGCCATGACGATGTTAACCGTGAGGCGGTTACTGTTAACCCGGTGGCTGATGCTGCTTTTCGTGCTCATCCAGTGGCTTTTCAATGGCTACGTTCTTCTGTATGCCGGTCAAACCGAGCTTACTTATTTCACCTATGATCCGGCCGGAGTGTTGTTCCTTGGCCTGCTCACCCTGATCTCCACAGCCGCAGTGATCCAGGGATTCCCGTACTTCATCAGCCAGCTAAACAGACGGTTCAGCTATTACTATGCTGCATTAACCGGACTGATCGCGGCCATAACCGGGGCTTACATGGCCAATGATATCACACTGGTATGGATTCTCGTGGAAGCTACTACCCTGACAGCATCGGTACTGATCTACAGCGAGCGAACCCTGCATGCCCTCGAAGCTACCTGGAAGTATATTTTCATTTGTTCCGTGGCTCATACGCTTGACCCGATCTATCTCAAAATCGCTTTCCTCTGTGTTGTGACAGGATATAGCACCAAGATGGAACTCTTCCCGATGCATACGGTGGGAATCGATGCCAACTCGGTGGCGTTGCCGCCGGTTGGGGCACTGATATCAACCGGACTGGTTAACCTAGGATTTCTCTCGATATTCAGGATTTACAAGGCTTTATCCGATTCTCCCATATTTGGATGGATGAACAAAGTGCTGATCCTTGCCGGCGTGCTGTCGGTTCTGGTTGCCGCCGGATACATGCTGAAAGCCAAGCACACCAAGCGGATGCTGGCCTATTCAACCCTGGAAAACATGGGTTTGGTAGCCATCGCAACCGGAATCGGCGGCATTGGATATTACGCAGCCTTCCTGCTATTGGTTCTTCACGCACTCACCAAATCGAGCCTGTTTTTCCAGGTCGGTCAGATGGGCCGGGTGCTGGGCACCTATAAGCTCGACGACAGCGGTTTGTACCTGAAACTCTTCCCAACCGGCGCAATCGCACTGCTCATCGGGATGCTTGCCATCCTGGCGATCCCGCCATCCGGCCTGTTTGTCAGCGAATACCTGATTTTAAAAGCACTCGTTGCCGGTAAAAGCTGGTTTGTACTGATCCTCGTCCTGATCTTATTATGCTGTGTGATCTACGCCATGAGTACCCGTGTGCTTCATCTCCTGTTTTCGCATCCCCGCGAAAATACCGGGATCCATACGCAAGGAACGGTTGACAGATGGGAAACCATCAGTCAGTTCATTTTTCTGATGATTGTGGTGGGAGCCTGCTTTTATCAGCCCCCATTTTTGAAAGACATTATTAATCAGATTATTGCAGGATTACCGAATTACTAATGCCGATGCAAGACCATTCATATATCGAAATATTGCCTACTGGCGGTCCCGTCGGACTCGAGACAATTCCGGTTTTGAAATATTCTGATTTTTGTAGCCTTATGTCCGGCATGATGAGTTCGGAAACGGTTCATTGTGTTCTCTACTATGCTTTTCCGTATAACAGCGGGTTGAAATTCATTGCAGTTCTTGCGGATGACACCAGCGGCAAGTTTCTGGTTTTCTCGCATGAACAGAGCAGCCAAGTAACCACGCTGGATTCCCTTACCCCGCAAATCCTTGCATTACATCTGTTTGAGCGGGAGATTCATGAGAATTTCGGGATCGGTTTTGATAACCATCCGTAGTTGAAGCCTGTCCGCTTTGCCGCTGACCGGCATCGGAAAGATCTGGGCATGAATGATTACCCATTTTACCGGATCGATAGCGAAGAGCTTCACGAGGTGGGAGTGGGTCCGATTCATGCCGGGGTGATTGAACCGGGACATTTCCGGTTTATCTGCAACGGTGAGAAGGTAATACACCTCGAGATTCAGCTTGGTTATCAGCATCGCGGAATCGAAAAGCTTATGCTGGAAGCCAAATCCGGACTTACCAGGAGCTCCTTGCAGAGAACATTGCAGGAGATACGGCTGTGGGACACGTTGTTACGCATGCACAGCTCATTGAATTGCTTGCCGGGATCACCATCAGTGACACTCTGCAGGTTGAGCGGGCCATAGCACTCGAACTGGAGCGCATTGCCGTTCATATCGGTGATACGGCGGCCCTCTGCACCGATGTAGCCTATCAGTTTGGGCAGGTTGTGAACGAGGCCCTTCGCACTACAATCATCAATACCACCCAGCTATGGTGCGGAAACCGGTTCGGTAAAGGTTTGATACGCCCGGGCGGTTACTATTCAGAATTGAAATACGAACCAATAATCCAGGTATCCGGCGATGTCCTTGCCCGCGCCATGCTGCGCAACCTCGAAGCCCGCACATCCATCGAAATGGTCACCGACTGGGCCACTGCACTTCTTGCAACCTGCAACTTGCAACCTGCAACTGATAACCGACAACTGACAACCGACAACTCATTGCAGCCCTCTTCCTTCGCCATCTCCGTCACCGAAGGCTGGCGCGGTGATTACCGGACAGCCCTCTGCAGAACAAGCCACGGAACTGGCCAATCTTTGCCCATCCGGCGCTATTGAGCCGAATCCGTTTTCCATTGATCTGGGAAAATGTGTTTTTTGCCGGGAATGCGAATTTGCTGCTCCTGATAATATTCGGTTCACCAATGACTACCACATTGCTACGAACAATCGCAGCAACCTGATTATCAATACAGGCCAGGATATCCCGATCACTCTCGATCCCAATCTGGTTCGCAAAGAGATCCGCACTCTCTTTCGCCGTTCCCTCAAACTTCGCCAGGTTTCTGCTGCCGGCGATGCCAGCAATGAAATGGAACTCAATGCCGCAGGGAATGTCAACTTTGATATGGGACGTTACGGCATTGAATTCGTAGCCTCCCCGAGACATGCCGATGGTTTGGTGATTACCGGCCCCATCTCTGAAAACATGGCTGAAGCCCTGCAGATCTGCTACGACGCAACCCCCGCTCCCAAGCTCATCATCCTCTGCGGCACCGATGCCATCTCAGGCGGACTTTTCGCTGAAAGTCACGCCCTCAACCGCACCTTCCTCACCCGCTACCCCATCGATCTGTATTTTCCGGGGAATCCCGTGCATCCGCTGACTTTCATAAATGGCATTCTCGACCTTATCGGAAGTCGCACATAAGAGGACTCCGTATAGCGTGACGGGGCCCCGGCCTTCGCCGGATGACAATTGCACAAAATCAATACATTTCGTACCTTAGGAGTTTAACTAAACAGATCGTGACACGAGTATCAGTTATCATCATTGCAGCAGCATTTATGTTCTTTAATTTAAATCTTGCTGCTCGGACATCAATAGGCGGATTCAACGTGTATTATGGCCATCTGCATAATCATTGCAATATTTCGGATGGTAAGCAGACTCCCGACTATGCCTATAATTATGCGAAAACAATCGGGGATCTGGATTTTTTCAGCTTATCTGACCATTCTACAATGATCAGTTCCTCTGAATGGACCGCCATGAAGGTTGCTGCGGAAAAATATAATGAACCAGGCTTTTTCACGGCTTTTTGGGGATTTGAATGGACAAATAATCATGAGGGCCATGTAACCGTAACCAATTCTGCTGACTACGTCTCTACTGCCGCTCCAACCAATAATTTTAAAGGCCTCTGTAACTGGCTCAACAACAATGAGTGCGTGGCTTTTTTTAATCATCCGGGGCATACTGACGAAACCGGTCTGGAGTTCTACCATTTTTCCACCAGACCGTGTGATAAAATTGTGGGCATGGAATTGTGGAATGAAACCCAAAGGTTCGAAAGATTTTATTATACCGATGGATATTACTCCGGCGACGGGAACTTAGGCTGGTTTGACGAAGCTCTGGCCCGTGGCTGGAAAATCGGAGCTGCAGGCAGCGAAGACAACCATATAGGCACCTGGGGAACCTGGACTGAATCAAGATTGGCCGTTCTGGCTACTGCCAATAACCGGACAGAAATCATGAATGCATTGAAGGCCAGAAATTTTTTTTCCACCTATGATAAGAACCTGGCACTATCTTTTAAAATAGGTGAAAATGAAACGGGATCAACTATTACCGGAGGATCCTATCAAGTCCTGATCCAGGCATCCGATGCCGACCATGAAGTTTTTACCCGGATCGAGCTGCTCAGAAATGGGTTTGTGGTCAATGCATGGGTCCCCAACTCATCTAATCCTGCTATCTATGCAAGTTTGAATTGTTTTGATAGAGAATACTATTATATAAGGGTAATGGAGGCAGATGGAGATGAGGCTATTTCCTCACCCATCTGGATTTCAGGTAATGCAGCCAAGCTGCCTCCGAATATCGTGAATGATTACCCGATTAAGGCCGGAAGCCAGACTTTTGTATTTGATTTCTCAACAGATTATGACGGCTGGTCAGGCGATTTTGCAGATTACCCGGTAGCTGATTCCGTTTTTTACGAACTGGAATTCAAAAGGACCACATTGCCAGCACCTTTGAATACCAGCAAGAATGCCTTAATGATCAAGGGTAATAACCATAGTGATGATCTGTTTATGTTCATCAAAAGAAAAATAACCGGTTTATCGCCAAATAAAATCTATAAACTATTAATAGACATTGAATTAGCATCATCAGTACCCACTCATGCGGTTGGCATAGGCGGAGCACCTGGCGAGAGTGTTTACCTGAAAGCGGGGGCTTCCCTGGTTGAACCCCAAAAAGTGGAATCAGGAGGTTTTTATCTGATGAATATTGATAAGTCAAATCAGGTTTCTCCGGGGATTGATATGGACACGCTCGGACATATTGGCGTTACGGATACTACCTCTGTTTTTACACTAATAAAAAGAACCAATGCTGCTCATTTATTTACCATTTCCACGGATGATGCCGGCACAGTGTGGGTATGCATTGGAACAGATTCAGGATTCGAAGGAACAACAACCCTTTACTACAACAAAATCACATTATCGTTCGATAACATTACCGGGAAAGATGATACTCCCGATATGGATGAAACCATCCTGTTTCCAAATCCAGCTATGGATGTACTTTTTATTAAAAGTGGGAAATACGGGATCAGGAGCATTGAACTATTCAATATGAATGGACAGCCAGTAAACGCAGTCCGCAATTCCGACCGGATTTCATTGAAAAACCTTATCGCCGGAACCTATTCAGTTCGTGTAACCTATGAAAACAATTCTTTTGTTACGAAAAAAATCGTAATACAATAATTCTTACCCAGGTGTAATCAGCTCCATAATCCCCGATTACGGAAAGCATCCCGGATCACTTTTTCATACCGGCCGCCTGTACGGCTGTTATCGCTACTGATCAGTCCATTAGCCAGATCCATAACCGGGCCGGTATCTCCAACAGCTATCAGCATGTCGAGGCACATGCCCGTTATCTCATCTGCAGCCTTCAAACGATCGCCGGCATTTTCGGATTTTCCCCCGATTTCCAGATAAATATCCCATAAAGCAGCAGCATAAACTGTTCCCTTTTTGTAAAATCCATAACTGTCGTAGGATGGATCATCAAAGCGAAATTCCATATCGCAGCGCCGGGTTGGATCCCAGTTCACGGTTGAATTATTATCCCAGGGGAAAGGATTTGCCCGGTCGAACCGGTGTACATTAAACCGATCCCTGAAAACGCAGGATAAAAAGTCATTGAAACCTTCCTCGCAACTGGCGGGAGGAATTAACCGGCCGAGTAAAAAATAGTGCAATGCGTGACCGAATTCATGCACAATTACTCCGGGATCACTGGCATCGGGGGTTCCTCCCTCACCAAAGCCAATGTAGGCAGAACCTGATAGCGGTACCACAAAATGGGAATTATCAGCTTGGTCCAATGCCTGGGCATCCACAGCGATCGGACCGGTCATCGCATCATTAAAAGCAGGGATCTCCAATGACCGCAGCCATTCCACCAACCGGTCAATGTAATAATAGGCCATAACGCTCAGGAGTTTACGGTCTTTGGAGGTGTAATTAAAGTGGGATCCGGTGGCCGGTAATGCCAATGACGGATCCTCTATTTCGGCAATCCTGACCCATTTGCCGCTTAGGGAACAGGTTGAACCTTTCGGATCGTCGAGATTCTCCAGGGTAGCATCCACCAATTCATCATTTAGCACTGATTCAGGAGAACCCCAGTGCAGGTCGGGATTCTGCGAGGAAGTGACCGGATCGGGCCAGAAGATTTTCGCAGGCCGGCTGGTATAATACCTCCGGCGGTCAAACACCTCAACAAATCCGGGCTCCACCGCATTGATCAATAATTCCCAGAATCCCTTCGGATCATGGGTGTCCATTTCAATCCGCCATACCAGGTATTGATGATAAATAAAAAGTCTTGGTTCCGAATGGGTTATATCATGATATACCGGATCATACTTTTCATGCATATATTCCAGGGCATCTTCCGATGAAATTCTGACCAATGTCTCCCCAAAATCTTCCGGGATATCGTAATCGATTTTATTTACCGACGACATCACCTGACTGTCGGTTTTCCGGAGCGTAACATTGATATAGGCACCGTAAACCGGAATATTGTTATGGTATTGCTCATATTTACACGTTGTTTGCGAACTTCCTTCCTTCTCCTCCATTAGAATGAGGTTGATTCCTTCGAGGTTAAACAGATCCGCATTTGAAGCGAGGAATTCATCTGAAATAGCAGCATTACTTAAATTTCCCCCGATCGTTGGCTCGACAAGTCCGGGGTCGAAAAAACTCCTGACTGCACCCGTCGTCTCATCATAACGGGTTCTCGCATCACCTGATGGCATTAATCTTGGCATAAAAACAAACCTCCATTAAAATGAATACTCAGCACAATGTAAACAAGATATTGAAGGAAGCCGCAACGGCGAAAGCCTTGTTAATACGAAACATCCCCTGTATCTTCGTAAAAATGTAAAGTTCAAAATGAATAGACCTGAAAATCAAATAATAGTAATCTTTGGTGCATCGGGAGATTTAACTAAGCGGAAATTGATTCCGGCGCTCTATTCCCTGGAAGTCCAGGATTTATTGCCTGAAAAATTCGCAATAATCGGTGTAAGCCGATCGGGTTTGAATGATGATCTTTTCCGGAATGCCATGGGGGAAGGGTTGCAGCAATTCACAGAAGAAATAGATAAAAACAGGATCAAATCCTTTTTACAAAAAATTTATTATCAAAGTGTTGATGCACAGAATGCATCTTCCTTTATCGATTTAGCCGGAAAACTTTCAGAGCTACAAAATTCATTGAATATTCCGGGAAATACCATTTACTATCTGTCGACTCCTCCAAATTTATATGGAATAATACCTCAGAATCTTGCAAAAAACCATTTGAATGATCAATCCGATGGCTGGAAAAGGGTGATTATTGAAAAGCCTTTTGGATACAACCTACAAAGCGCCATTGAGCTGAACAATTCATTGCAAAAGGATTGGCTCGAAAACCAGATTTACCGGATCGACCACTATCTGGGCAAGGAAACCGTTCAGAATGTATTGGTTACGCGATTTACTAACGGGATATTCGAACCTTTGTGGAATCGGAACTATGTTCATCATGTTGAAATAACCTCTGCCGAAAGCATCGGGGTGGAAAAGCGCGGCGGCTATTATGAAGGTTCAGGGGCACTGCTCGACATGATCCAGAATCATCTGCTGCAGGTTGTTGGGCTCATCGCCATGGAGCCGCCGGCTTCGATGAATTCCGATGCCATCCGGAATGAAACCGTGAAAGTGCTTCAATCCATTCGCCCGTATACTACGGAAGATATTATCAGTTCAACCATTCGCGGTCAATATCTTTCGGCCACCATCAAAGGAGAAAAGGTAAAAGGTTACCGTGAAGAAGAAGGAGTGAATCCAAATTCTAAAACCGAAACCTATTCGGCACTGAAATTTTATATTGATAATTGGCGCTGGGGCGGAGTGCCTTTTTACATCAGAACCGGAAAGCGATTGCCCACCCGTGTAACCGAAGCCGTGATACATTTTAAGCCGACTCCTCATTATCTGTTTGCGAATAGTCTGCACAGTGAATTTCATAATCAGCTGGTGATCAGGATTCAGCCAGATGAAGGCATTTTGCTGAAGTTTGGCATGAAGATGCCCGGAGCCGGGTTCGACGTTCAGAATGTGAATATGGATTTCCACTATTCCGATTTATCCATCGAAAGAATTCCCGACGCTTATGAGCGGTTGCTTCTGGATAGCATGACCGGCGACTCTACCTTATATGCCAGGGGTGATGCGGTAATGGCAGCCTGGAAATTTCTGGACCCTGTTTTAAATGAATGGAAAAACAATCCATGCGTTCCGGTTCACGGCTATCCGGCCGGCACCTGGGGTCCGGAAAGAGCAGATGATTTAATCGAGGAACCCAACATGACATGGCGGTATCCATGCAAGAATTTATCGGACGACGGAATCTATTGTGAGCTATAATTATGGAACCAACAATAAAAATATTTCCGTCTTTAGATAAACTAACGGACTATTTTGTATCACGAATTTCTGGCCATTTATTAAGTAAAAAACACGGCCAGTTTTTCTCGATTGCATTATCGGGAGGTTCCACACCAAAAGCAATCTTTAAATTAATTACAGCTCATTATAAAAATAAAATAGATTGGTCTAAAGTACTGATTTTCTGGGGTGATGAAAGGTGTGTCCCTCCAACAGATGAAGAAAGTAATTACCGGATGACTTATGAAACTTTATTAAAGCACATTAATTTTCCGAAATTAAATTTTTGCAGAATTCATGGAGAAAATAATCCCGATACAGAAGTAAAAAGATATTCGGAAATTGTTGACACAATGCTTCCGCACGTAAATAATATTCCTCAATTTGATTTGATCCTGCTTGGACTTGGGGAAGATGGCCATACTGCTTCCATCTTTCCGTATAATATTAATCTGTTTAAATCCGATAAACTATTTGAAATCAGTGAACATCCGGTTACTCAACAAAAAAGGATAACTGCTACCGGCATCCTGATTAACAATGCCAAAGAGGTTTGCTTCATCGTAACCGGTTCCGGCAAAGCTCAGAGAGTAGCACAGATTCTGCAAAGGAAAGAAGGATGGCAGGAATTGCCCGCATCACAGGTTGATCCTGCTGATGGTCAGATGGTTTGGATGATGGACCAGGATGCAGGAATAGGAATTTAGAGATTCGAAGACCAGTTTTGAATTTTGAAATTCCAGATCCAGGAACGTACGGGCCGGCCTTAGAGCCGGCCCTTCCTGTCACTCGTCACGCATCACGTTTTATTAATTGTTACCTTTACACTTATGACAAAACCTAAACCCGATGAGACCCTTTTTCCTTATACCTTATTTCTTCTTCCTTACTTGTGCCCTGAGCCTGGTGCCTTGTGCCTTCGGCCAGACTTTTGAGAACCAAACCATTAAGTTATGCTATATCTCCCGCGGTACCTCGCGTCAACCGCCTTCTTCCATCACACTCGACCCTGGCCAAAAGGATCTCGGTAAAGGTGAATAACAAAGCCGTGAAAGGAAAAAAATCAAAAGAAAATTGGATATTTGCCTTGCCGGTCGATACAAATCATACAATTGTCCAATTAGCACATCAGCAAATCAGCACATCAGCAAATCAATAAATCCCGATGAAACCCTCCCTCCCCCCCCGCCACGTCCTTAACGTCCTTAACGTCCGTAACCCCCTTAACTTCCTCACAATCTTTTCGTTCTTCTCACTCTTAACCCTCTTATCGTTCTTAACGTCCTGTCAGCCCATTACTTACCAGCGTGATCTCTCCGGTTCCTGGTGTTACCGCATCGACTCCCTGGACCAGGGCATTGATCAGAAGTGGTTTACGGAAGCGTTTCCGATGGATACACTTCATTTGCCCGGCTCATTAACAGAAAATGGCAAAGGGTTCCCGGTGACTACCCATACCCAATGGACCGGCCAGGTAGTGGACCAATCCTGGTACACGGCCGATAAGTATGAAAAATACCGCAAACCGGGTAATATCAAGATACCGTTCTGGCTGCAGCCGGATTTTTATTATGTGGGAGCCGCCTGGTATCAGCGGGAGATCAAAATTCCGTCGGCCTGGAAAGACCAGCGCATTGTCCTTACCCTCGAACGGTGTCATTGGGAATCAACCATCTGGATTGATGGAAAGTTTGCGGGTAAACTGAACAGCTTGGCCACTCCTCATCGTTATGATCTATCCAAACTGGCCAAGCCTGGTTCCCATTTACTGACCATTCGTATTGATAACCGGATGATTGTGGACGTGGGTGTAAATGCTCATAGTGTATCGGACCATACCCAGTCGAACTGGAACGGAATCGTCGGTAAAATGACTATTGAAGCTCTTCCTGTGGTCAGCCTGGGATCGATAAAACTCTATGCGGATATCGAAAACCATGTGGTTAAGGTGGTTGGCGGGATCGAAAACAGCTCGGCCAACACCGAGCAGATTTCGCTTGAAGTGGTTGTAAAACCATACGGCAAAACCGGAAATTCCCTCAGTCCATTCAAAATGCAAAAGGAGATTCCGGCTGGCAGCGAGGCTTTTGAACTGATTTATCCGATGGGTGAAGATTGCCTGCTATGGGATGAGTTTTCCCCGAATCTGTACGAGATGAAGATCGGATTGACCATGAAAAAAACCACCGACGTTCAGGTTTCCAACATTCTGTTTGGGATGCGTAATTTTAAAGCCCAGGGGAGCCGGCTGGCTATCAATGGCCGCCCGACATTCCTCCGGGGCACCCTTGAATGCGCCATCTTCCCGAAAACCGGTTATCCTGCGCTGAAAGTGGAAGAGTGGCAGCGCATTTACAAAATCATCAAAGCCCATGGCCTCAACCACATGCGCTTCCATTCGTGGTGTCCGCCCGAAGCAGCCTTTATCGCAGCTGATATCGAAGGGATTTACCTGTACGTGGAGTGCGGAGCCTGGACGGATGTCGGCACCGGCAACACGTTTGACGATTGGCTATATGCTGAAAGTGAGCGAATAGTGAATGAATACGGCAATCATCCCTCATTTGTGATGATGTCGTATGGCAATGAACCCGGCGGTAATAACCAGGTTGCTTTCCTCGATGAGTTTGTCTCCTATTGGAAAAACAAGGATAAACGAAGGGTATATACATCCGCATCCGGATGGCCGATTGTGCCATCGCTCGATTTCTATTGCACTCCTAACCCGCGGATTCAGGGCTGGGGCCAGGGGCTGAACAGCATTATCAACGCTCAAGCACCGCAAACGGCTTATGATTTCCGCGATATTATCGCCAAGGATTATCCCGAAAAACCGGTTGTCAGCCACGAGATCGGTCAGTGGTGCGTATACCCTGATCTTAAAGAGATCGCTAAATACACCGGTGTACTGAAGGCTAAAAACTTCGAGATTTTCAAAGAGACGCTCGAGGCCAATAAACTCGGACATCTGGCTGATTCATTTTTACTTGCTTCTGGTAAACTTCAGGCACTCTGCTATAAAGCTGATATCGAAGCAGCGCTTCGCACCCCGGGCATGGCCGGCTTCCAATTGCTCGATCTGCACGATTTCCCGGGCCAGGGCACGGCATTGGTAGGGGTACTGAACGCATTCTGGGAACAAAAAGGGTACATCACCCCCGCCGAGTACAGCCTGTTTTGCAATGCGGTTGTTCCCCTGGCCAGGATGGGCAAACTGGTTCTGAATTCCGATGAGGTATTTAAGGCCGACATTGAAGTTGCCAATTATGGACCCGGGGAGCTCACACAAGTCAGAGGACCAATCAGAATTTTGAATTCTGAAGGTAAAGTACAAAGTGAGTCTTCGTGGTCAGCCACTGCAATTCCGACGGGGACTAATACCATTGCGGGGAAGGTAGAATGGCCGCTAAAACAAGTGACTAAGGCATCGAAGTTTACGCTCGAGGTGAGTGTCGGCGACCGCATGAACCGGTGGGATTTCTGGGTGTATCCGAAGGTTTTGGCGGCTCCTGGTAATTCTGAAATTCCCGTATTTGCTTCCGTTACGCCACAGTTGGTGAAGTTACTGGACCAGGGCGGATCGGCAATACTCAGCCTGGGTCCGGACGGAGTGGCCCCCGAAAAAGGAGGCAACATCGCCCTCGGATTCTCCAGCATCTTCTGGAACACAGCCTGGACGAGGGGCCAGGCTCCCCACACCCTTGGCATCCTGTGCAACCCGAAGCATCCGGCGCTTAAAGACTTTCCAACCGAATATTACAGCACCTTCCAGTGGTGGGACATTCTATCACAGGCCAAACCGATCATACTCGACGGAATTAACCCTGCACCACAACCGATTGTCCGGGTAATCGACGACTGGTTCACTAACCGCAACCTCGGCCTGGTTACCGAAGCCAGGGTTGGCAAGGGGAAACTGATCATCACCGGCGCTGACCTTATCCTCCATTTGGATAACAGGCCCGCCTCCCGTCAATTACTTTATAGTTTACGGCAATACGCTTCCACGCCGGCATTTCAGCCGTTGATTGCGATGAGCATTGCTGAGGTTGAAGGTTATTGTAGGAAGTAAGAGTTTAGAGATTCCAATTTAGAATTTCGAATGCCGAAGTAGGAGATTCAAGGATTGGATGAGGGTGGAAGAGTTAATTCTGCAGAGTTGTTTAAACTTACTTTTTTTCGGATCGTGGCAAATATTTTCACTAATTCTTCGGCTTCGGTTGAAAGGACGATCATGTCATTGTTTTTTGGATAAATTTCCTTGAAAAACATTAACCAGTAATAGCTCTCCCGAAGTTCCTTTAAAACCGCACCGATCTTATAAAGGAAATCCTTCCTCGAGCTGGCGGATTGTGCTTCTCCGTAATGCGCACCAGGGGATGATGAAGCCCGGATTAATTGATTCTTATTGTCCTTCAGATCAATATTATAAGGCAACTTTTGTATTGCTTTGAATACTTCAGCTGAAAACTTTAGTAAACGCTTTTGTAAATCATTCATATCTGTCTTTTTCTGATATAGATGCATTTATACTGGCAAAATGGAAAAAAATGGAAAAAACTTCAAAATACTTGAATCTCCCACTTCGGAATTCGGAATTCTAAATTGGAATCTCAAAATTTTTACTTTAATATCAATTTGTTTGTGACAAAAGTCATACTGCCTTTTGTCAGGAATCCGGATAACGTATCAATATTGGTGATACCTTAGCCGCCTTAAAATTATT
>JBBAAF010000042.1:0-27546 GCA_041658425.1 Bacteroidales bacterium
AATTGAATCCCATTAGTGAATCCATTAACCGACATTCTCTCCCTCTTGCTGCCCCGGACGTGTCCGGCGTGCCGGAAACCCCTCAAAGACTGGGAGGAGTGCCTCTGTCTGGTCTGCCTGGCGCAGCTTCCGGTGACCCATTTTCATCTGGATCCGGATAATCCGCTGGCAGAAATATTCTGGGGACGGGTGAAGCTTTTGCAGGCGGTGGCCTGGTTCTATTTCCGGAAAGGATCGGTTTACCAGGATGCCTTACATAAACTAAAATACAATGACCGGCCGGATATCGGGTTTTCGCTCGGCAAACAGTTTGGCTATGAACTTTATCAGAGCAGCGAATTCATCAAACCTGATATTTTGGTACCGGTTCCGCTGAACCCGAAGAAACAGCGAAAACGGGGATATAATCAAAGCGAAGCCATCGCAAAAGGCCTGTCAACCGGCCTCAAAATACCATTGGTTAACAATGTTCTAACCCGTCCTGTAGCTACCTCAACCCAGACCCGGAAAAGCCGGTATGAGCGTTATCTTAATGTTACAGGCAAGTTTAAAATCAGCAATCCGGCTCTTCTGGAAAACCGGCATGTTTTGCTCATCGATGATGTGATCACCACCGGCGCTACGCTGGAAGCGTGCGCCGAAGAACTCCTCGCCATCCCCGGAGTCCGCGTCAGCGTAACAGCCCTTGCGTGGGCGAAGAACGAATGATGGCCTATTTTGCCATAAACCCTCTCTCCCCCGTATCCACTCCGGCCAGCATCAACGCCCGGGTTATCACCGTGCTGCAAAGCTCATTAATGCTGGAGGGGTTATGATAGAATCCCGGTGCTGCCGGGCAAATGATTCCGCCGGCGTCGGTTACAGTGAGCATGTTCTGAATATGTATACGGCTGTATGGCGCTTCGCGGAGAACCAGGATTAGTTTTTTGCGCTCTTTCAGGATCACATCTGCTGCACGGGTCAGCAGGTCCCCGGCTGTTCCGGCAGCTATACGGCCCAGGGTGCCAACCGAACAGGGAATGATGATCATGGCATCATACCCTGCCGAACCACTGGCCAGAGGAGCAAAGAAATTGTCCGGTGAATATCTGTTAAAAGGACTTGTATCGAGCGGAATATCCGGCAATTCGTATTTCCAGACTTTCTCTGCAGTTTCCGAAACCACCACGGCAACCTCCTCCAAATGCTCTTCCAGCTCACGCAATTTTGTTAAAAGCAGATGAGCGTACAAGGAGCCGCTGGCCCCGGTAATCCCGACTATGATCTTCCTAGTTATCAATTCTTTACACTCTTTACGCTCTTTACATCCTCACGTCCTCACGTCCTAATAATCTTTAACGCATCTTACCGACAACCCGTTAACCTTCTGCGAAGTATCCTGCTGGAATGCCGATTTTCCCCTGTAAATTGAGCGCATCAGTGACATGTGGTTCAATTCAGGTGTGGGGTTAACCGTCGAACTCCAGAAATAGCCGGCATTGCCGATATCATAATATTTCCGTTCTGCAAAAATGATGTACCCCGAGAATAGAGCCTGGAATCCTGACTGGCTTCCGAGAGCCAATTGATCGCCTGCCTTAGCTTCGCCATCCACAGGGTCGAGGAAAAGGACCAGTTCATGCCATTCGGCATCGGTTGGCAGGTGCCAGTCATCGGGGCAAATTCCGGTCGCCCCTTCGCCTGTTGGTGCCATCGCTTCATCCCATTGATACAGGCCGCCATAAATTTCACAATTGGCTGCTTCATTTTTATAACAGAATTTTTCGGTCTTCTTGTTATTCAACTGATACCCGTCGCCGCGATCACCGCCGGTGCTGGAATTGATCATGGTTCCTATGTTCAGGTTCTGAGCCATCCATATTCTGTCATTGATCGTGACCGTTTTATAAACTTTCCCATCGCGTGCATCGGTGAAAGTACCCATCGGGTTTAGCGGTGAATTGGTGGTAAACGACCAAACCGGACCAGCAATTTCATGGGAATAAGGATCTCTGGCAACCACCTTCCAGTAATAGGTGGAGGTATATTCGAGGGGAAGACATATAAACTGCGCACCGGATTGGTTTGTAGCCACTTTTGGCGGATTAGCCTCTTTGCCAAAATAAATATCATACTTCAGTGAATCCGTTTCAGGATCAATGCAGGTCCAGGTCAGAACGCTTAAAGTACTGACTTGTGAAGCCTGATCCGCAGGCTGCGGATTTTTCGGAGCTTCAGGAGCCTGATTGACAGGCCCGACCTGAAGATTTACAATCTCTTCATCGGTTGCTCCACCATTGTCCTTAACGATAACTTTTACAGGAAAAGTTCCGGCACCGGTGTACTGGTGGTTCACAATTTTGGTTTTCGAATATTCTGTATCCCAGGTGCCATCTCCTTCAAAATCAAAGCGAACCAAAAGGTCTGCATTTTTGTCCTCATAATCACTGCAGGCTGATGCATCCATTACGAAGACATCCTGAAGGAATCCCTTTGGGGGTGTTATATGCAGTGCTGCCTTCGGGGGACGGTTATTCCAGGCTACCTTAACAAAATCGGTAAACCGGTTTGTTTTCCCCTTGGTATCTTTTACTTCTACGGTAATATAAATGGTTCCGCCGGCAGTAAATTTGTGTTTAACTATCTTATTGATGCTGAAATCGGTATCAAAAACCGAGTCGGACTCCCAATCCCAGCGGACCTGTAAATCCGCAACAGGATCTTCGAGATCTTTAACGCCGGAAGCATCAAAGGTAAATGTGCTATCGGTAGTACCAAACGCTGGCGAAATTGTAAAAGCGGCTATTGGCGCCGTGTTTGGTTCCTCCTTACACGAATGCAGGAACAGGGGGATCAAGGTGGAAAGGGTAATCAGGCTGATTCTGAAGAGCCTTTGGTTATTCATGTTTTCCTGATTTGATTAGTAATAATACAAAGATAGTAAAACACCGTGAAGTACCCACCCCAACCCCTCCCTTAAAGAAGGGAGGGGCTTCTCTCCGAGGGAAAGCAGATACTGATTCCCCTCCCTGTTTCAGGGAGGGGCAGGGGTGGGTACCTTATACAACCGATAACAATTACTATTTTAGTATCCGATTACATTTTAGGAAGATGCGTACCACCATTTTAACCTTTTTATTCCTGATTCTACTGAGTACCGGAATGGCAGGTCAAACCAGCGTGAACCTTACACCAACTCCTTCTGCTAAATACGAAAACCGGACATTTCTTGGAAAAGCAGGCGTTGCATCTCTGGAAGTTCTTGGAATGGAGACATTTACATCAACCATTATGATTCTGTTACCCACCCGTATCACCCATTGGGAAGATCAATATTGGTTATACTTCTGGCGGAACTTCAAACGTGCTTATACTATGCCGCCTATTTGGGATCAAGATCCCTGGGTAGTAGACTATATCGGACATCCTTACCAGGGGGCCGTATTTTTTAATTCCCTCCGCAGTAAGGATTGCTCTTTCTGGGCATCTGCGGTGTTCAACGTTTTCCACACATTTTTATGGGAGTATGGTATCGAAGCGGTTATGGAACGACCCAGTGCCCAGGATCTGATCACAACCCCGGTGGCCGGTATCGCTTTAGGCGAATTGTTCCACTTTCTCACCAAAAAAATGCGCCGGGGTGGCTTTGCCACCGGCGAAAAGATCCTGGTTACCCTGATCAATCCCAGTTATGTTGTGAATAATGGATACAGGTGACCAATCCCGCATACGACAGGTGGCCATTTTCCTGTTGCTGGCCTTGCTGGTTCCCAAACTGGCAGGTCAGAATTCCGTGACCGTTTCGGGTACCGTCAGGAACCGGATAACCGGCGGATTCCTTGCCGGAGCCAATATTATCAGCCCCACAGCAAAAAAAGGCACCACAGCCGATCATAATGGAGCCTGGAAGCTGATATTGACCCCGGGAAACCACCTCCTCATCGCATCCCACGTCGGATTTCGGCCCGATACGATCACTATTAAACGGGAGGACCCATGGGTCCTCCCCTACGATATTTATCTCTCCCCGGATACCACGCAAATTCCCGCTGCCCGCATCATCGGGCAGGTGGATACCTGGAAAATCCGTGATCTGCCCCCGGGCCAAATACGGCTTTCCGTGAACGAGATCAGCAAAGTTCCTGCCCTTTTCGGGGAGCAGGACCTGCTGAACAGCCTGCACAGCCTGCCGGGCGTTCAGTCGGTCAGTGAAGGTTCCGGTTATCTGTACATCCGTGGAGGAAACGCCGACCAAAACCTGATTCTGCTGGATGAAGCTGTTATCTATAATCCATCGCATCTGCTTGGACTTTTCTCGGTGATTAATCCGTCGGCCATTCATTCCTTATCATTGTATAAAGGAGGTATCCCGGCATATTACGGCGACCGGCTGGCTTCGGTTATCGAGCTGACCAGCCGCGATGGGAATTTCAGGAAATTTTCGGGCGAAGCTTCTCTTGGAATTATCGCATCGAGGATTTTTATCGAAGGCCCTCTTGTTAAAGATAAGGTATCTCTCCTGTTTACCCTGCGCCGTACCCAACTCGATCTGCTAACTCCTTTCCTGATTCCGAAAACCAGCGTTTTTCATGGATCGGGATACTCATTTTTGGATTTCAACGGCAAGATATCCTGGACTTTAACAGATCATAACAAGATCTGGCTGTCCGTTTATTCGGGTTCCGATGATTTCCGGCTGAACGACAAAGAGTACACCTTAACTGATCGCATGAGCTGGGGCAACCGCCTCTTTTCCCTGAATAGCTGGAACACAACACCCGCTGGACTGGAAATGCGGACTTCCCTGAACTGGTCGGGTTATGCACTGGATTTCAACCAGGTGTATCGGGATTATTACGTTGGACTCAATACCGGGATCAGCAATATCAAATTCAAACATGAATTTCTGATCAGGCCAACCGCCACACAACTGATCAGGACCGGTATCGAAATTCAGCAATACCGGTTCAGTCCATACCAGACTTCGATCATTGCCGGTGCAGAAACTCTCTCCATAGGCGATTCGATACCTTATCGTGCGCGGGAAGCCGCGATTTTCCTGCATCACGAATGGGTGCCAAACCGTTCACTATCGCTCAATACCGGTGTTCGCCTGATGTATTACCAACACCGAGGTCCATTCGACCGTTTCGTGAACGATCACGAGGGTTTCCCGGTTGATACCATCCATTATCCGAAGGGAAAAACTCTGGCAGATTATATCCGGCTGGAACCACGAATCTCCCTGTCGTGGCAATTTTATCCCGGACAAACGCTAAAAGTATCGGCCAGCCATCAATATCAACCGGTCCATATGGTACCGGTCGCCACAACCACCCTGCCTTTGGATCTTTGGATTCCCTCAACTGCCCTGGTTGCTCCACAGGCAGGGTCATCGTTCTCCCTCGGCTGGTTTCCGGATCTTGAATGGGCCGGTTTGGAAGGGTACGCTGATGGTTTTTACAGGTACTTTACCAATCAGGTAGAATTTATTGAAAATCAATCACTTTTAGGTTTTGTCAAGGATAATCTCGACCGGCAATTAACAACCGGTACCGGTAAGGCCTATGGTTTTGAGTTATTTATCAGAAAGAAAACCGGTAAAATGCAGGGATGGATCGGCTATACCTGGTCGCAAGTCTGGAGGATATTCCCCGGGATCAACAAGGGTAATCCTTTCCATCCGCGTCATGACAGAACGCACGATCTGAACCTGGTGCTGATGTACTCTTTGAATTCCAGATGGGAGGGCTCTCTTCAGTTTGTGTATGCTACCGGTCAGCCAACCACTATCCCAGTTTCCGTGTATGTGATGAATGGCACTATTGTCCAGAATTTCAGTGAACGCAATTCCATCCGTTTACCGGCTTACCACCGGGTTGATATCGCAATGACCCGCAAGCCCGATGAAAGGAAAAAATTCCAATCAACCTGGACATTCTCCATTTATAACCTGTATAACCGGCTTAACCCGTTCTTTATCTATTATGATCTTCAATGGGACTATGAAAAAAATCTATTATCGACGCGAACCAGGCAAGTTGCCCTGCTACCGGTCCTTCCTTCGATCACCTGGACAGGCCGGTTTTAGGAAGGGAACGATTGCGCTATTGTCCATGCTGGCCATGCTGTCAATTCTGACCGCATGTATCAGTGATATTGAGATCAAAGTTCCCGAAACGGAAAACACCTATGTTATTGAAGGCTGGATTGAACAGGGCGGATTTGCGCATGTTCTCGTGAGTCACAGTTTGCCATACAATTCAACGATAGGAATAGCAGATCTTTTTGAACTGCTGGTAACCGATGCGCAGGTTACGGTTAAAAGCGATACCGGGGAGGAAAGGCTGCTGCTGGTAGAAGATACCATGTACACGATTTTGCCTGTTTACCGTGGTTTTCTGCTTCGCGGCGAAACCGGAAAAGATTACACACTGGAAGTGAAAATTGGTGATCAGGTTTTTACCTCCACCGATACCCTGTTGGAGCCGATCGGCCCGGATTCACTATGGTTCAGTCCTGAAGCGATAAACGATTCACTGGGCTACATACACATGCGGCTCAAAGATCCGCCTGAACCGGGTAATTATTACCGGATTTTTACCAAACGGCTCGGGATCGACACTGACTATACCGGTTTGTCGGGAAGTTTATTGGATGACCATCTCTTTAATGGAACAGCAATCAATTTTCCCCTGATACGTACCGGTATAACCACTGAAACCGGTGATAAGCACTTTTTTCGCAAGGGTCAACGGGTGGTTGTCAAAACGGGTGTTATCACATCGCGTTATTTTGATTTTTTATCAAAGGTTTCCAATGAGATCGGTCAAACGCTGAGTCCATTGAGTTTTCAGGTTCCTGCGGTCACTTTAATGAACGGCGGTGCACTTGGTGGGTGGGGCTGTTATGCCATTACCCTCGATACGCTTGATATTAAATAAACACGAAATAAAAATCAAAAATGTTAATTAAATTTGATCAACTTCAAAATCAAAAACCATGAAAAAACAAAACTTAATTTTTTTGATCCTCCTCTCAGCGCTGACACTTGGAGCTTGCGACAAGTATCTTGGCGGAAGTTCAAATCTTGTTGGCACGTGGGATATTTATTCCATAACCCAGAACACCTACACCAACGGGAGCCTGGATAGCAGCAATGTTCAAAACGACATGGGAACCTTTTCCTTCAATCCGGGCGGTGACGGTAACTACTCGGTTAAAAACGGAGAAGAAACCAATTCCGGCACTTTCGACTGGTTTGAGCAGAACGATAAGGTCTTTATCAACATGCTTAATTTGACGGATTCGATCATGACAAAAAACCTGGCCATCGGATTTGATGTAGTGACCAACACGGCTACGCAGCAAGTTTGGTCGTTGAGTTACAGTTATTACGAGAAAGACGAGAATCCCACTACTGGTGCCACGGTTAACTATCTTAAGAAAACCTATATTGAGATGGATTTACGGAAGCAATAAATGATCGATTTGAAGGAAAATAAAAGTGTGTGGTCAACTTTAAGATTTATCTTTAAAACCACCACTTTTCTTTGGGCTTTTTCTTTACCATGCCATGAAAGCTTTTCTCAGAGTCAGGTTGATAGACTTGATATTCCGGACTCGCTGATTATGGAAGCTTATGAACGGGCAGCGACTCAAAACATTCTGGCAGCAGTCAACCCGGAAATTTTTTCCGGATATTTTTCAGTATGTGCCGATGGCAAAGGCTTTGGCATCGGTAATACCTATCCTTCACTGGATGGGCACCAGATGACTGATGCACTCTTGTGGTTGGGACAAGCGGATGTTGTAAAAGCAAACTGGGATTATGTGAAAACATTCCAGAAACCGGACGGACAATTGCCTTTAGCAATCCTTCCTGCAGAAGCCGGTAAAAAGATCGGTCCAGTTAATTATCAGGCTCCGGTGGATCCGAATGGCGGCCTGTATCGTCATTGGGTGCCCGGTGATCCATTGCGGGCACTTGCCGGCCCTACTTACATTCAAAATGCAGATGTTATTTTCCGTTATACCCAGGACCGTGAATGGCTCCTGAAAGAACTGCCATCCATCAATCTGACTGCAGACTATCTTGCCTCTCTGATTACCAGTGAAGGCGCTGTTAAGGGCGCCGGTTATTACGTGGAACGACCTACCCGGGTTGAATATGATGGTGTGTCGCAATGCCACGTCGCAGATGCATTTCATCGGGTTTCAGAATTGAATGCAATCGCAGGCAACAGCAAGACGTCCAGCAAATACCAGGAACTCGCAAATCGAATTGAAACCTTCTTTCGTACCCGCTTTTGGATTAATGATCACTTTGCCGAATATATACACCCCGAGCGGGGTGTCATTGCCAATCATGGCTTGACTGACGTCGACTGGAGTTCAATTGCTATGGGTATGGCTAATGCTGAACAGAAAATTATACTTTGGCCCAGATTGAAAGATGAGAAACGATTTTATTATAATGGAATGCCCACCGGTATTGCAACGCTGCCATTAACCTATGAGAAATGGGAATCAACATACGATGATGTAATGGACTTAGCTGCCATGGGGCGTGTTTGGTACATTGAATCCATGGCGAGAGCTAACATGCACGATGCACAGGGACTAATTGAAACGATTCAGCGTGTTTGTAAAGAAGGCCGTGAAAACGGATACTACTGGCGGGAACGCTACAATGACAAAGGCGGATATGGCGCGGAAAAGTATTGTGAATATCCGGCCAATCTGATACGGATCATTCAACGATTCCTGTTAGGAGTGGAACATGGCCTCGACGGAACATTATATTTAGGACCTACCGTTCCGGATGAATTCTGGAATGCCGGTTTTGGCCAGACATTATCGTGGCGGGGACGAAGAATTTCTTATAAAATGCAACCTGATCTTATAAAAGGAGAATACTCCGGGCAAAATTCTCAACAATTATCAGTACGGTTAGCAAAGCCATCGCATGAGAAAATGATTCATGTCACTATTAATGGCCATTCTGCACTATTCAATATTAAAGATGGTTGGATTAGTATTGTTCTGCCGCCTGCATCCATAGAAAAACCTTTTGGGTTTGAAATTAAACAACTATAGTTGGCGAACTATCTAAATTGACTACCTTTAAGATATGAAATGTGCTCCAGATATATCGGTTTTGTATAGACTTGAAAATGGTCTTCCTGAGCTAATTTTAATATTTAACCAGTATGAAAAATCTCAACTTCCTTTCAGCCCTGGTTATCTGTTGTCTTTCCTTATCCTGTAACAAAGAATTGCCAACCACGGAAGAGGTGCCAACGGAACGGCCGGTGAGGATCTGAAAGAGATCCTGAAGGCACTCGATCTCTCTTATGCCGACCTGGCTGCGGTTAATGAAGATTTTAAAAATCTGACGAAGTATTTGGTTCAGGCGGATCCGAAAGTTACCTATGAGGCGGCCAATTCGTTTTGGTATCAGACCGGAATTAATGTGAATCAAACATTCCGGACCGATTTAACCCATTATTATGACGCGGAGGTTTATCCGGTGGATTTCAATTCGCCGGGTACCCTGAATCTGATCAACGGCGAATGGACCTATAAATTTGACAGGAAAGCAACCAAACCCTGGAGTTTCTATAAACTCGACCGGACCCGGGTTCAGATTGCCGTAATGGCAAATAATCAGGCGTACCGGTATTATAACCATCCATCCTGGCATGGGCTGGAGATGACCTATGGTAGCGGAAACTGGGCGATGTATGTATTCATGCCCCGGCAGACGGGATCTCTGGATAAATTAACTACCTGGTTAATTGATAATTGGAAGGACATCCGGACTCAATTTGAATCAGATAAATCCATCAAGGTTTATTTTCCCCAGTTCACCATTGAAAACGATTTTGATTTGATTCCCCAGATGGAAAGTCTGGGTATAAACCGGGTTTTCCACCCGGGTGCCAATTTCAGCCGGATGATGAAGCAACCTGTTTTTCTCGGGAAGGTGATCCATAAAACGTATATCAAGGTGAATGAGGATGGTACCGAAGCGGCGGCGGTCACCTCGGCCTGGGGCGTGATGGGGAGTCCATCCGGTTTATTCTTTGATCATCCGTTTACCTATATCATTGCCGAGCGGACAACCGGACTGATTCTGTTTATCGGTCAGGTTATGGATCCATCCTGAAACCGACACAACCCAATAACACTGGCGTTTGAAGACAAAAAAAATTATATCTTTGCACTCCCACGGCCGTTTTACGGTTTGGGAGGGGCCCATAGCTCAGCTGGTCAGAGCATCTGACTCATAATCAGAGGGTCGCTGGTTCAAGCCCAGCTGGGCCCACGAGGTGGGTGTGTGTTTGAATGTGAGTGTGGGTGTGGAAGACAGAGAAACAGACGCCTAAAAAATTAAGAGGTCAGGCCAGTAAAACGGACCTGGCCTTTTTTCATTTGCATACGGTTTGCATACTTATGCAAATTTTTAGGCCTAACTCCCTGATTTATTGATTGTTGAAAGGCATGCATAAAACCATTTTTGCCCTTTTTTGCCCTCGTTTTTGCAACATCTTGATTTTGTGGTACTTGCAAAATTGGCCCTCTGATTAAAATCAGATGGGTGACCCCAAAACCGGCCCTCTGACTATTTTACGAACCGCCATTTTTCACCCCATGGATCTTCCCCTTTCAGCCCTTAAGGCATTGTTTATCGGTTTCCCTTCGCTACCTTTAAACGTTATACCTGGAACTGGCAAAGTGCGTTGTTTATGATTCGTGGCGGGCCTTCTGGCCCGCCCGGTCCGTTTTTTGAATGTGACTGAAATGGAGAAGCTGTATCAGGCGGGGCTGGCGAACCGCGTGTAGAGACGCATCATGATGCGTCTCTACGGGGTAACCTCGGAGTACCGTCACGAGATCCCGGCCTTCCGGGATGACAAGTGCTTCCGCGAAATGACAGGAGCGGCCCTGCAAGGGCCCCACCCCAGTAACCGCCGGTGGCGGAGCAAACCGGCGGATCAGGAAGCAACCCAATCTCTTTGTACAAGCCTGCAGGGCTTGAACTTGTTGATATAAACACTTGGAAAGGCAATTGAAATGGAAAAACTGGCAAACATACATCCCGGTGAGATTTTACTCGAGGAATTCCTAATTCCGATGAACATCTCAGCCTATCGGCTATCAAAGGATGTTGATATACCTCAGACCCGGATATCTCAGATTATCAAGGGTAACCGAAGAATTACTGCTGACACCGCACTAAGGCTGAGTGCCTACTTTGGCACAACAGCGAAGTTCTGGCTTGGACTTCAGGATGATTATGACCTGGAAGAGGAAAGTGCCATTATCCCTGAAGTGATCAAATCCATCCGTACCCGCACACCGGTTAAACCGTTATCGCACCAGCGTCCTGGCCGTCCTTAGTGTATGGCCTTGCAAGCTGAACAAGAAGTTTGATATCCTGTTTATTGTCAGTGGAAATGATGATTCTGCTCATAATCCAACAATCAATGGATAGTCAAAAGTATCAGCGACCTGGTCAAGGGTATTCTTAAAACTATCTTCCTTTGCCTCAATAAGTTTCCTGGCAATATCCCGGGCGATTTCAATAGTCTCCGATACAGTCCTGCCCTGAGCCACCAGGCCTTGAACCGTATCCGATGTAGCAAGATAATAACCTTCGGGAAGCCTTTGAAAATGCAGGTTTACAACACGTTCCATTTTATTCATTTTTTCAAAGGTATGACAAAAAAGAATAGGCGTTAAAGGGAACGGGGGCTTTGCTCAGAAGTTTGAATGGATCGCAAGGGTTGGCCTCAGTTTCGGCCCAATACCCAAAACCTAATCATATGTATATTTACCAGGTTTACGATTTCATCCGCGATGTTAAATACAACTGCATAGCAGATATCATGGAAAAGTTTAAATTTGAAAAAACCAGATAAATAACAATATGGGATTTGTACCGATTTCGATTGACAAGTATGTAAAATTGCAATTAAAGAGCAATCCGTCTGAGAATACAAAGGATTTAAAGGAGCAATTAAATTCTGCTTTAGAAGCTTATAAAAAAGGAATAAAATGTCATTGCGGAAATGACATTTGGGTGATTGGTTCAGCATCAGTTGGAAACATGTGTTTTACCTGCATTACAGGAGAGGGTTATCCGACAGATGATTACGAGATTGATCAAGCCTTACCGAAAAGTTAAATTGAACATGGACAAAGACAACATCCGACATATTATCCTTTTCAAATCCCTTTTCCGCGGCAGGCATGATGTATATGCTGTTCGTTGGGAGAAGGACGGGAAAAGCGGATACATGCCGGCCTATAAAGTCGACTGGAGCGACTACAATAAACATAAAGCCTGTGGCGGGACATTTAAAGATTATACAAAAAAAGAATTCCTGCCATTTGTCGACGATACTGTTCGGAACCATCTCGCAGGAAAAGAAACCATAGGTATTTATCCGCTATTGGAGGATAATACGTCGTATTTTATTGCTGCAGATTTTGATGAGAAGAACTGGAAGGAATCTATTCAAAAATTATACTCAACTTGCCAAAAATTTGAAATTCCAGCTTATATTGAACGTTCTCGTTCCGGTAACGGAGGCCATTTATGGATTTTCTTTGAAGAAAACCTTCCGGCAGAACAAACCCGGAAATTGATATTTGAACTCTTACAGGAAGCATCGATTATTTCACACTTCGAGAAAGAACCAAGTTTCGACAGATTGTTTCCCAATCAGGATTTTCACTCGGGGAAGGGTCTGGGTAATCTAATAGCTTTGCCACTAAACGGAAAGACGCTTCAAAATGGAAATTCTGCCTTTCTCGATCCCACGAACTTTGAGCCAATTGCTAACCAATTTGATGCTTTAGCAAACTTTCAAAAACTTTCAACCAAAAAGTTCCGATTGCTTTTTGAAAACTTCACAAACCAAATACTGCAAGAAACCTTCAAATCAAATTTTCTTCCCGGAACTCAGCATGAAATTGAAATTCAAATCAGTAATCAGGTTTACCTGAAACGTTTGCAGCTAAACAAGAAACTTATCGCTTTCCTGAGGGACAATTTGAATTTTCTCAATTCTGATTTTCTGGTAAAAAAGAACATGGGTAAATCAACTTATAATATTGAGAAATATTTCAGATTGATTGATGAAACATCCGACGGGGTAATTATTCCAAGGGGGTTTGTTGGTAACCTTGTTCATTTTTGCAAACAGGAAAATATATTTTATAAAATAATCGATAAACGTAAAAAACTTGATTTTGTTGATTTTGATTCGGATATTAACTTATTGCCTCATCAGGGATTAGCCATAGAAAAGGTTTCGGATAAAGATTTTGGTGTAATTGTTTCGCCGCCTGGTTCGGGAAAAACAATCATCGGGTTGGAAATAATTGCCCAAAAAAGACAACCGGCACTAATCATAGTGCATCGAAAACAATTGTTCGACCAGTGGATTGAGCGGATACAAAGTTTTCTGAAAATTCCGAAAGCAGAGATAGGTCAAATAGGAAATCAAAAATTTAACATTGGGAAAGAAATTACGGTAGCCATGATTCAATCGCTAAACCGCAGTGCTGAAATTGATAAAATTACCAATAGTTTCGGGACAATAATCGTTGATGAATGCCATCACATTCCGGCTAAGTCATTCAGAGAGGCTATTGTAGGTTTCAATTCGTTTTATTTATATGGTTTGACTGCAACACCAAAACGAAAGAATAATGACGAGAAATTAATATACTTTTACATAGGGAATATCCTGTATAATGCTGAACAAAAGGATCAAATTAAACAAAACCTGACTAAAGCGGAGATTAACGTCAGGGAAACCAACCTTTTTGCCCCATTCGATTATAAAATAGATAAATACGAGACTATATCCCGCATCCTGATACACGACACACAGAGGAATTCCCTTATTATCGATGACATTGAAAAGAATGCGGGGCGTTTTAAAACCATCCTGGTTCTTACCGAGCGTAAAGCTCATGTTGATATCCTGAACCTCTATCTCAAAGATAAGCTGGAGACTATCACCATTCACGGAGATGATTCCGAACGAAGCCGAAAGAGTAAATTAGAGCAGATCAAGCAAGGCCATTTCAAAATTGTTATTTCAACAGGTCAATACTTTGGCGAAGGCATTGACCTTGATACTTTGGAATGTTTGTTTATCGTTTATCCTTTCGCGTTTGAGGGAAAATTGATACAGTACATTGGCCGGATCCAGCGTTCAGGAAAACCTCCCGCAATATTTGATTATAGGGATATAAAAATTGACTATTTTGACAAGATGTTTATGCAACGTAACCGATACTATAAGAAACTATTAAAGTGAAATTGTGTCTGAAAATCAAAACATAGCAGGTATTTCCGACTTCCTCATCCGCTTCCGCGATGAGCGCAACTGGGCACAGTTCCATAATTCCAAGGATCTTGCGATTGCTTTATCCATCGAAGCTGCTGAGCTGAATGAGATTTTCCTTTGGAAAAATCCTGAGGAGGTTGGAGAGATTGAGCAGGTTGAGAGACAAAAGATTGCGGATGAGCTGGCGGATATCCTGGTGTATGCCTTGATGTTTGCCCACCGTAATGGGTTTGAGGCGGAGAAGATCATCATGGATTAGATGAAGAAGAACGGCGAGAAGTATCCGGTGGAGAAGGCGCGAGGGAACGCAACGAAATATACTAAGGATCTGTTAAATAATAATATTTACAATTATAATTTTTTTGGCTTTATTGTATAGTTCCATTCTCCATGAAAAGCATGAGGAAATAGATTGACCAGTTTAAGCTCCTCATCCGGAACAGAAATCCCTTTCGGATATTCAGTCTCATCCAACATTGATTTTACCTTCAACCCTTTACTGGTTGTTGTGGACCCAATCAGGTTGACGACTGTTTCAAAGTTGATCAATGGCTGTCCTTTCCAGTTCATGGATATATAGGAAAACAGCCGGTGCTCGATTTTATTCCATTTGCTGGTCCCCGGAGGTAAATGAAGAACAGTTATTTCCAGGTTATATTCATCGCTAAATTTCTGTAATTCAGTCTTCCACAGCTTACGCCTATACCCGTTACTACCTCCTCCGTCAGCCGTCAACAGGAGTTTTTTAGACTTGGGATAAGCAGGCTCTCCCATTTCAATCCACCAACGACGGATGCTCGAGACTGCAAAGGATGAGGTGTCGAAGCTCTTTCCAACATTTACAAACCCTTCATTTTTGCCAATATCATATATACCATACGGTACGGCTTTACCAAGGTCGGCATCAATAAAATCGTAGACTTCCACCTCGGTAGGCTGCCCAACCTGTTCCCAGGTTTTGCCGTTGTTCTTGTAATTCCCAACGTTCTCCTTTTTCTTGGTATCTACCGATATAACCGGCACATTTTTATAAAGATAGCGCTGACACAGATCGTTGATGTAATGAAATTGCTGATCCCGGTCCGGATGATCTCCCCCTTCGTTGACTTTTCGATTTGCCTGCAAACTATAACCCATGCTACTTAAAAGTTCTGCAACATACACATGGCTCACAAATATCCCTTTCGTTTCCAACGCTTTTGCCAATTGGCGGGTACTCTTGCAGGTCCACCTTAAGGGAGACATCGGGTCTCCTCTGGTTACGGGATCTACCAGGCTGTCCAATATACTGATGACTTCCGGGTGTTGTAGATAGATCTTCTTCCTACCACCACCGGGCTTACGAATCCTATCTGGAAGAAATTCGGTTATCCCTTTCTCTAACTCTTTCTTCCCTTCCAGTAAGGTTGGACGTGATACCCCGCTGATTTCTGATATTCTCGTAAATCCACCCCGACCAAGGGCCATGGCCTCTGAGGCCAAATAGATTCGTTGTTGCCTCTCATTCAGCAGAGGCAGCATCTGGCTAATTTTTATCTCTATGGATGTTTTCATATCCACAAAGATATAAATAATAATAATGTAAATGTTATTATTTAACAGTTACTAACATCATTTCGAATCTATGAAAGCCCGGTCTCTCCGATGTATCGTTCCGGTTTTACAAGTGGGGAGGTACGTTAAAAACTCATTTGCGGACATTAAATGTTTTCTACAAGCTACCCTCTTCCCCCAACCTCCGGATATAATTCCGCTACAATGGCCGACTGCCAATATTCATGCGTATCAACGTCCATTAGGGTGAGCTTGCCTTCCCAGCCTGCTCCCTGATCCAAAGCCCATAGGTTGGTCAGCTTCAGCGGATGAAGCAAGGGATCCCATCGGGAGGTAGAGGTGTGGCCGATGAATATTTTTTTGTAATCCCCAAATTTCAGCCCAGCGATTTCGCGGTTCTTCAGATTCCACCGCTGCTGTGATTCCCAGTACCAGGCAGTTGAAATCAGGTGCCGGTCCCAGGTGTAAATGCTGGATTCGCCAGAGCTCCGTTCCTGATCGCCGATCGGACGATGCCAATCGAAGCCGCCATGCACAAAGGCCCGGTTCTGATCATCTACATAATAATAAACAGCCTGATCCAGAAGCTTCTCGTGCCGGCGAATGACTTCCGTTTGCTGATCCCCCTCAAGCTCCAGGTATGACCGGATGCTTGCCGTTCCCCCCTGGGAGGTCCAGATCATAGGGGTATGGCCGAATTTGAACCACTGCAACAGCCACCAATCATGGTTGCCCAGAATATACACCATATCCCTGATCTTCAGAAGCTCATCAAAACATTGCCTGACCTCCGGCCATCCGTCAGCCACATCGCCCAGACAGATCAGCCGGTCGGTTTCGTAATCAAAGCGGCTGGCATCAAGTACCTGTCGCATCGCCCTCCAGGCTCCGTGAATGTCGCCAATAACGAAAGTTTTCATTCCTGGTGTAATGTGAAAAAAACACTTGAACAAACCAAGATACATTAACCCAATGAAAATAATTTGTATCTCAATTGTATTTTTGATTTTAGGATTAAAAGTAAATGCAAATCCTGTTGATTCAATGTTTTATGGGGTATTTGGAAAGGTTACTATTTATCAGCCGGCTAATGCTCCTGATATTGAAATTGACAAACCTCTTTGCGAAGGGTCTGGTTTAACAAGTCATGCACTGAAAGAAGGTAAAGCGTATTACCTCGAGGCAGCCACCATTATGATAATAATTATAAAGTGGTGGCAGCAACAATATATAAAGAATTTATTGGTGGTAATTAATGAAAGAATGAAAAAAATAAGATTTGTTTTGATGACCTTAGGATTGACAATTAGTGCAACTGGGTTTACTCAGAATCGTCTTCTCGTCTTCTCTTTCTTAACGTTTTACGGTCTTACCGTCTTAAAGTCTTCTCCTCTTACCGTCTTCCGTTAAGTACCCTGTCACCAACCTAGCCGGCGTTACATCAAACCCCGGATTATGCGCCCTGGTTCCCTCCGGTGCAATGCGATGCTTATGCCCATCCATAAACAGCACCTCATCTTCCCCTCTCTCCTCAATCGGTACATCCTTCCCTGTTGCGGTATCCGGATCAAATGTGGAAGTTGGTGCCGCAACATAAAATGGTATCTGATTATCAAAGGCAGCCAGGGCTTTCAGATAGGTTCCGATTTTATTCACCACATCGCCGTTGGCCGTAATCCGATCGGCGCCAACAATAACCAGATCAACCTTACCCTGTTGCATCAGGTGACCGCCGGCATTATCCACGATCAGAGTGTTGGGGACACCATGCTGACTTAATTCATATACAGTTAGCCTTGCGCCCTGGTTCCTGGGCCTTGTTTCATCCACCCACACATGAACAGGGATACCGCTGTCATGCGCCAGGTATACAGGTGCCAGTGCCGTTCCGTAATCCACTGTGGCCAACCATCCGGCATTGCAATGCGTCAGGATATTTACCGGCTCCCCCGGCTTTTGATCAGCGATTTCCTTGATCAGTTTCAACCCATGCTCCCCGATCATCCGGCATCGGTTGATCTCACGCTGTCTGATCTCCAGCGCCTTTTCCAGAAGAAGTGCCGAGTGACGAGTGACCAGTGACGAGTTATCCGTTATCGGTTGTCCGTTGTCGGTTATCAGTAGCATTTGCTCAACCGCATTGGCCAAATTTACCGCGGTGGGCCTGGCAGCTATCAATCTATCAGCCATTTCCCTCGGAGTAATCCCCCCCTCCTTAGGAATGAGGGGGTCGGGGGGAGGTACCTCGGGAGAGCTCCACCCTATGTACATCGCAAACGCTGCCGCAACACCGATCAGCGGTGCACCCCGTACTTCCATGTCCACGATCGCCCGGATACCATCCTCAAAAGACTTCATCTCCCGAATCACCAACTCCCATGGCAGGCGGGTCTGATCGATGTACAGAACACGGTCTGTGGAGGATTCATACCACAAAGCAGTATAATGGACTTTATTGATTTTCATATTTCATATTATTACGATACTGCTTTCAAGACCTTGCTAAGACCAATTGAGAATTTTGAATTTTGATGGTAAAGGAAGAAGTATAGGTGAGAAGGATAAAGGTTAGAAGGTTAGGGGTTAGAAGGTTAGGGGTTAGAAGGTTAGGGGTTAGTAAAGAGGCATGATCATGCCTCTTTACTTGAATCTCATACTTCAAAATTCAAAACTCTCAATTGGTCTTAATAATCGGCCAGTGCTTCCATTATGGTAAACTGGTCCGTAATATAAATGCCGTGCATCCCAACGGATTCGGCGATCCTGACGTTCGTTTCATAATCATCGATGTAAAGAGTCTCTGCCGGATTTAAGCGACTTGCCTTTAGTACTTTATGATAGATTTTCTCATCCGGCTTGCGCATTCCGAGGTTGTATGAATACCAGGCTTTATCCAGCAGATGATCCATCGACTCAATACCAAAATGTTTATCCAGCTCGGCATTAAAGTGTTTGGCATGAATCGGATTGGTATTGCTTAGCAGGTAGGTTTTGTACTTTTTTGCCAGCTGCTGAACACGCATGATACGTTCGGGCGGAAAATCTATCAATAGAGCATTCCAGGCCTTATCAAATTGAATATCTGTGCATTTGAATCCGGTCATTCCCCGAAATTTTCTCCGCATCTCGATGGAACAATAAACACCGGCCTCAAAATCCATACACAACCGGTTGATCTCCGGATCATGAAAAGCCTGTTCTGCCCCACGGAAACCGATGATCTCAAACGCATCAAACGTCCGCTTAAAATCAATATTCATCAGTACCCCACCCAGGTCGAAGACGATATTTTTGATTCCGTTCATGATGCAAGATAAAAAATTATGCCCTTCGGGCTAATTACCGAGCGCAGGGAACTATTTCGTTAGCTTTTGAAAAACCTTCTCGAGACTGCTTTCCTTCTTCCGGAGTTCCGTGGTGGATTCATCGGCTACGATCTTGCCGAGGTTGATGATAACAACCCGGTCGCAGATGGCCTCCACCTCCTGCATGATATGTGTCGACAAAAGGATGGTCTTTTTCTTGCCCAGTCCATCGATAAATTTCCGGATTTCGATGATCTGGTTCGGATCTAATCCCGATGTAGGCTCGTCCAGAATCAAAACCGACGGATCATGGATCAGCGCTTGTGCCAATCCCACCCTCTGCCGGTAGCCCTTCGATAAAGCCCCGATCTTCTTATGCTGCTCCGGCCCCAGTCCCACCTGCTCAATCATATCATCCACAACCTTCTTAGCCGCCAGGCCCTTTGTGTTGTATAGATTTGCAACCATCGTCAGGTACTCCTTTATATACATCTCCACATACAACGGATTATTCTCGGGCAGATAGCCAATCATCCTCCGGATCTCCAATCCATGCTCCAGGGTATTCAGATCGTTCACCCATACTTCACCCTGCGACTGAGGAATATACCCGGTTATGATCTTCATCATCGTCGACTTCCCGGCACCATTCGGACCGATAAACCCCACCACCTCGCCGGTGTTCACCGTAAAGGAAACATCATCGAGCGCCTTCTGCTCTGCGTAGAGCTTCGTAATTCCGCTAACTTTTATTGACATCATTAATAATTTCTAATAATTTTTCTACCGCTTCATCTTCTGCGGCATTTTTGATTACCGCATCTTTTCCCTTGTAAATGTGTACTTTACCCGGACCAGCGCCCACATATCCGTAATCAGCGTCGGCCATTTCACCCGGACCGTTCACGATACAACCCATTACGGCAATTTTCATACCGGTGAGATGTGCAGTTGCCTCCTTCACTTTCTTAACCGCTTCCTGCAGTTTAAAGGTAGTGCGGCCGCAACCCGGACAGCTGATATACTCTGTGCGTGTGATCCGTGCCCGTGACGCCTGCAAAATACCAAATGCCACCGGAATTTCGAATTCCGGATCCTCCGTGAGGGATACCCTGATGGTATCACCTATCCCATCCACCAATAGTGATCCGATCCCGATGGCCGATTTTAGACGTCCATCCTCACCTTCACCGGCCTCTGTAACACCCAGATGAAGCGGGTAATCCATACCCCCGTCATCCATCCGCTGAACCAGCAATCGTGTAGCTTCAACCATAACCTTTACATTCGATGATTTTAGCGATAACACGATATCGTGAAAGTTTTCCGACTGACAAATCCTCACCGCCTCCAATGTTGCCTGAACCATACCCTCAGGCGTATCACCATACTGATCTAAAATGCGTTCCGATAAACTGCCGTGATTGGTCCCGATGCGAAGGGCCGTTCCGTGTTCTTTACATACATCCAGTAGCGGACGCATAATGGCATGGAGTTGATCCAGGAAGGAGATGCTATCGGTTGCCAGTTGTCGGTTATCGGTTGTCCGTAAGAAGTTCCCGGGATTGATGCGGACTTTGGCCGCCACCTTCGCCGCAGCGATTGCCACTTTCGGAGAAAAATGAACATCGGCTATTAACGGTACCCGACAACCGGCAACCGATAACTTTTTCCCGATATCGGAAAAGTACCCAACCTCTACAATTGTGGGAGTTGTAATCCTAACATACTCCGCCCCCGCTTCTGCCACACGCAGGATCTGCGCAACCTGGCCGTCAATATCGGCCGTAGGCAGGTTGGTCATGGTCTGCACTCTAACCGGATACGGCCCGCCAAGCGGCACCCCTCCGATATTGACTATGCGGGTTGGTCTTCTTTGAAAATCCATTGGAGCAAAGGTAAAAATCTTACCCCAGTAATTCTTTCACCTGATGATATATTACCTCGATGACATGATCATAATCTATCAATATTTCCCTTAAGCTCCTCTTACGTGCGGGGGCCGGCAGAACAGCGGGGGTGTGTTGGCATTGTGGGTGGATAGCTTTGTTCTGCCAGGATTTTTTGTTTCTTTTTGATCAGGCAAAAAGAAATTAAAGAATAGAATTTAAAAGTTTATTGCTTTGTAAAAGCTTGACAAAGTGCTTATTATAGAGCACTTTCGGTAGCTCCAGCAAGTGTCCGGTATGATGGGCATCCGAGCCCACGAACTCGATCATCCCTGCATCAATCAACTGATTCGCAGCAACTTTAGCAGGAAAGCCATACAATCCTGCAAGAGAATTCAGATTTAGCTGGAAAAACATTCCACGATCCTTCAACCCTTTGTACAGTTTCATTTTACCAATTAACCAGACATACCGTTCAGGATGTGCAATAACCGGCTCATATTCTAATAGTTGCGTCTGATATAGGATTTCTTCGATTGAAAACGTCGGCTTCTGAAACGGTAGTTCGATCAGGAGGTACTTTTTCTTTCCAAACGGGATCACCTCACCTCCCTGAACCTTGCCAAGAAACTCATAATCCATGTGGTATTCACCGGAGGCCTCCACTTCAAGCTGTATACCTTCCTGCCGGATAATATCCTGCAAGTGGTATGCCTGTCCGAGTATCTGCTCCTTTGTATTCGGATATAAGGCCGATATCACGTGCGGGGTTGTAATAATCTTACTGAACCCGATCCTTTCCATCTCCCTTAGCATCTTCAACGATTCCCCCAGCGAAGATGAACCATCATCCATTCCTGGCAAAATATGACTGTGCAGATCGATTCCGATCTGTGAAAAATCGGAATACGATAACCTGATTTTATTGAATAATCCCATGGGCGCTAAATTATCACTTATCTTTACAGAAAACGTACCGATATTGTCCATGAAAAACTTCGCCCTCATAGGAACTGCAGGATATATTGCACCCCGGCATCTGAAAGCCATTAAAGAAACCGGGAACAATCTCCTTTGCGCTGTTGATCCGCACGACAGTGTAGGTATCCTCGATCAATACTTTCCAAACGCCAATTTCTTTACGGAGTTCGAGCGCTTCGACCGCCACGTCGACAAGCTCAGAAGGAATCAGTCGTCAATCGACTTTGTTTCCATCTGTTCCCCCAATTACCTCCACGATGCCCACATTCGCTGGGCTCTTCGCTCCGGAGCCGATGCCATCTGCGAAAAACCGATGGTGCTGAACCCCTGGAATGTTGATATCCTGGAGCAATTCGAACGCGAAACCGGCCGCCGTATCTGGAATGTTTTGCAATTACGCCTGCATGCTGCCGTTATTGGCCGTCAGTCGCCAGTCATCGGTCGCCAGTCAATCAAATTGACCTACATTACACCCCGCGGATCCTGGTATCACCACTCGTGGAAAGGCGATGAAGCCAAATCCGGAGGTATCGCCACCAATATCGGAATCCATTTTTTTGATTTGCTTATTTCCCTTTTCGGAGCCGTCGAAAAGAGCAATGTCCTTCTATATCAACCTGATAAAGCCCGCGGGGAGCTGATTTTAAAGAATGCCGATGTGGAATGGTTTCTCTCTATTGATGAAAACGACCTTCCGGACAAATTGCGGGAGAAAGGCCAGCGAACCTTTCGCCAGCTCTCCATAAATAATGAGCCGATCGATTTCTCAGAAGGGTTTACCGACCTTCACACTCAAAGTTATCGGGAGATCCTTGCAGGCCGTGGATTTGGAATCACCGATGCCCGACCGGCCATTGAGTTAGCCCACTCTATCAGGGCAAAGAAAGGTTAGCATTTGAAAGGCTAAGGCCCACACACAAGGCCGACGCTGGTTAGAGGTTAGCGGTTAAAGGTTACGCTGGATTATCTTATCGTCTTATAGTCTTATAGTCTTATAGTCTTTCTCTGCCGCCTGATACCGATTTCCATAACGATCAGTGTCGATATAATACTGGCCGCCAAAAGAGTGAGTCCTAAAAACAGAATCGAGGAATTTCGGAAAACCAAGGCCCAGGTAATAGCCATTGCGTTAAGAATGAGAATATAAAACGCGCTTCTGCGGTGTGAAAAGCCAGCTGCCAGAAACAGGTGATGAATATGATTTCGATCGGCGACAAACGGACTTCTCCCGTTTATAAGTCTCAAGATGACAACCCGGACCAAATCGAAGAGTGGGTAAATCAGAATTGCGATAACCACCGAAGGTGCTGCTTTCATATATAAAGGATGGTTTACAGGCAGCTCCTTACCGCAAATAACAACAGCAAACAGAGCTGTTAGTAAACCTATCACCAGGGAACCGGTATCACCCATAAATAACTTATTCTTTTTCCCGAAAACATTGAAATAAAAGAAAGGCACCAGCGATCCGGTAAGCGACCAGGCCAGTACGGCCATTCCATGTTCCCCAATACCATACATCCAGCTACCCATGAAAAAGGATGTCATGATTCCGGTTCCGCTGGCCAATCCATCAATCCCGTCGATGAGGTTGAAAGCATTAATGATCCCCACAAACACAACTAATGTGATAACAAAACTGGCCCACATCGGAATCTCATGAATTCCTCCAAGTCCGAACAAGGTAGTAAAGCGAAGGTTACCCAGCACAATAAGGATGAGAGAAGAGAGGATTTCAGCAATCAGTTTCTTTGTCCAGGATATTCCAATGATGTCATCTTTTTGACCAATAAAAAACAGGATGAAGGTGGCCGCTATGATATACCTGAGAGGATCATCAACATGATCCGGTGGCATTAACAAGGTTGATCCAAGAATGACCCCTGCGAAGATAGCCACACCACCGAGGCAAGGGATCGATCCGTTATGACTGGTCCGGTCATTTGGCTTATCCATCAGCCCTTTTGCTTTGCTGATTCTTACAATAACCGGAATGGCAATAAATGACAACAACGCACCCAGTCCCATCGCAAAAATGCCGGACAGAAGTGTAGCATGAGGTATAAGTTTCCAGAAATCAAACATGCGTTTTCGGTAGCCTCGTGCAAATATATGTATTTAATAGCTCAGTCTTTATGTAAACAAAAAACCGTTCAATAAATTGAGCGGGCCTGGTAAAATTCTTTCCCTATTTATTCGGATAGGGTATAGTGCATAAGAGGTTCTTCAGGTTGTTTTAAAACAAATTTTAACCAAATTCCTGGAACACTGCATACCAAAATGCCAGCGCCCAGTATCATTATTCCCAGAAGTAAAACGGGCAAATTTTTAAGAGCCAAAGCCATTAAAAATAATCCCAGATTTGCCGCCACTAAGATATTTGAGGCCTGCCAATGCGAAAACCCCAAACGCAATAAATCATGATGACAGTGAGTCCTGTCGGCAAAAAATGGGACACGGCCCTTTATTACCCGGAGTGTCATAACCCGCAAAGTATCGGAAATCGGAATAATCATCAGGCTCATCACCACAGCCGGGAAAGCCTTCATAAACAGATAAGAATCCGGTGAGACCGGGCAGCATAAAACTTTAACCGCCATGGTGGCAAAAATAAACCCGATGAACATAGATCCTGTATCACCCATAAACAGTTTATAGTTTTTGCTGAAAACATTATACCGATAGAAGGCAATTAAACTGCCTGCAAGGGCAAACGATAGTATCGCATAATGCTCTGCTCCGAGCATTGCTAACCAAATCCCGAATACAATAGAAATAACTATTCCCAGTCCGCTGGCCAGACCGTCGATTCCATCAACCAGATTAAAAGCATTTATTAATCCAATGAAAACAATCAGTGAAATCACAATACTGATTGCATAAGGTATCTCTTCAATGCCAAAAAGTCCGTGAAGGGTTGTGATCCTGACATTTGCAGCCATGATGATAATCAAGGAAGAGATAATTTGTCCGGCAAGTTTCTTCCGGGGCTGGATGCCGGCGATGTCGTCCTGCATTCCAAAAAAGAACAGGATAATCATGGCGGGCATCAGATATTGAAACTCCCCCGGGTAATCATTTGGCATGAAAAGACCTGCTCCAATAATGATCGAAGCATAAATGGCTACCCCTCCCAGCGTTGGGACTGCACCATTATGACTGGTGCGGCCATTGGGCATTGTTACAAGCTTTTTGTCTTTAGATATCCGTACAACCGGTGGAATTATGATACACGAAACGACTAGCGCAGCAATAAGGCTCAGAACCATTTGAAGGTCGATCGGAAAGGCATCCATAGGTAAAATGTTAAGGCCAAACGAAGATATTAACGCGATTTCAACTTTTTACCGGGATTGTGTAAATGGTTGGGTTTTTAGGATAAACTGCTGAGTTTTCAGGGTAGATTGCATACGCTATTCTAAGCTTTAGAAGTTTTTATAGAAGTACACAAAGTAGAGTACGGCGATAGCAACAACCATATTAACGACAGTCAGCGGCAGTCCGATAGGGAGAAAGTCTTTGAAGCGGTAGCCGCCCGGACCGTATATCATGAGGTTGGTTTGGTATCCGTGGGGGGTAATGAATACGCCCATGCTGGCGGAGGCGGTGAGAAGGGCGAATGGCAGCGGGTTAAGGTTCAGGTTATGAGCTGTTAACAGGGCGACTGGGAATACTAGGGTGAGGGCAGCTTTGTTGTTCACGTATGCTGCGAGGATGGCGGTGGTGAGGTACAGTCCGGCCAGGATGCCTACCAGTCCGAACGGCCGCATCAGATCGATCATGCTCCAGGCGAACATCTCGGCCAAACCGGTTTTATACATCGCCGTCCCAAGCGCGAGGGTCATCACGATGATCAGTCCGAGGTTATAATCAAGACTCTTAAACACCTCCTTCGGATTGGCTATTTTGGTAAGGAGCAAGATCATCAGATATACGGCCACTCCCATAATCAACTTAATCAAACCAATAACCGACAAAGCAATAACTAATACCAATCCGCCTAAAATCAGTAAACTCTTCAGCGCCCCCGGCTTCTGAATCTGCCGTACCTGCTGCAGATGGTAAAAATCGCCCGACTCCTCGGTGCGGAAACGGATTCCGGGGTCGGCCAGCAGGAGGATCACATCGCCTGGACGAATTTTGATATCGGCGGTTTTTTCCATCAGCTTTTCTCCGTTGCGGTGAATGCCCAGCACCACGGCGCCATAGCGCTGGCGGAACCGGATCTCGCGCACCGTTTTTGATGCCAGCGGACTGTTGTGGCTCACAACCACCTCCACCACTTCAAGGTGCTCTTTTTTCGCGAACATCCCGATCTCCTGCAGCGCAATCCCATCGTAATGATCGATTAACTCGGTGATTGAATTGGTGTTACCGGTGAAGATCAGGGTATCGCCAGAGGTGAGGAGGTAGGTGGGATCGGTGGAGGCAATGCGGGAAGAAGACGATAAGACGTTAAGAATAGGAGGGTTGGAAGCGGAGCGAATTTCCATGAGGCTCAGTCCTTTGAGATCCAGAAGTCCGGATTCGGGGATGGTTTGTCCAATGAGGTGGCTGCCGGGTTTGATGATGGCTTCAACCATATATTCGCGTTGGTGGGTGCTGAACCGGTCGATGGCGGGTTCGCGGCTGGGCAGCAGTTTATCGCTGACCAGCCAGAGGTAAATGATCCCGATGATCATCATTGGCACACCCACCCAGGCAAAATCGAAAAAATTGAGCGTTTCAAAACCGGGGATGATTTTCTGGTCATGCACCAGGCTATTAACAATCAGGTTATTTGAGGTCCCAATCAATGTTACGTTACCTCCCAGGATGATTCCGAAGCTCAGGGGGATCATCAGTTTTGAAGTTGGAATCCGCATTTTCTGGGTCCAGGTCTGAACAAACGGGATCATGATAGCCACCAGGGGTGTATTGTTGATGAAAGCTGATACAGCGGCCATCGGGGTAATCACTTTAAAGATAAATCCCCGGGTGGTTTTAGCGTGGTTTATCATGTTTTCGAAAAATCCGCTGATAGCGCCGGTTTTCCTGATCACCTCGCCAACCAGTAACAGCATAATAACCAGCAGCATCGGCTCATTTGAAAAACCTGCCAGGATTTCGGTCGATGTTAAGATCCCCGTGAGTCCCAGAAATACTACTGCCAGAATAAACGTAAACGCTGCCCCGATGATCTCGAAATACAGGGAGATAAGCACGAAGGCAAGAACTGCTAAGACGATTAATTGCGAGAGCGACATTAGGGTTAGAGGTTAGAGGTTAGAGGTTAGGGGTTAGAGGTTAATGGTTAGAGGTTAATGGTTAGAGGTTAGGGGTTAGGGGTTAGGGGTTAGAGGTTAGGGGTTAGAGGTTAGGGGTTAGAGGTTTTATTTGTGCACAAATATATATATCAACATATACCGAAATGTACTCAATTGGATCGGTAGAAATACGGATGCAAGGCGGTATTTGGGGGGTGCC